>NZ_JBPMLP010000007.1:0-69592 GCF_054026695.1 Thermosulfuriphilus sp. | reverse complement strand
ATAAGACCGGCCAGCTCCTGGGCAGAGAACCCCTCCTCAGGATCAAGACTTGAGATGGTTGAGATGACCTCCGAGAAACCGGGAAGATCCGCTGTCTCACAAATGTTTTCCGCAAGCTCTTGGATCTCTTCCCAGGATATGGTCTTGTTCATAAAGGTTCCTGGGGGCAACGATGAGATGATTTCTTGAGCCCTTGCCTATATTCTCGGAAGTTAATTTTTTTTTGCTAAATTGGTTCTATGGACAAAAGGAAACTTAGCCGTTTGGAGAAGCTAGTTTTTTACATTTTGGCCCACCGGCCCGATGAATTTGCCTTGGCCCCAAATGAAGAAGGCTTCTTGGAGCTTAAAGAGCTGGCTCAGGCCATCCGCGAGGAGCCAGGCTGGGGGCATATCCGGGAACAGACCCTTAAGAATCTTTTTCTTTTTGACCGGCCGGAGCGTTTCGAATTTCGTGAAGGTCTAGTTCGGGCCCTTCCTGGCCTAAGGGATAATCATCCCCTTCCTACTCCGGCTACACCCCCTTTACTCCTTTACGCAGTGATAAGGCAGCGAGCCTGGTTCCATGTTTCTCAAAAGGGCCTTTCGCCTAGCAAGGGACGATTCATCAGGCTTTATGCCTCCCAAGAACTTGCCGAACGGGCCAGAGGACGCCTGGGGCCCAGGGCCATCCGGCTTGAGGTCCTGGCCCAGGAGGCCCAGGCTCAGGGTACGGCCTTCTGGAGGGTTGGAGAATTGGTCTATCTCTGTGAATGGCTGGAACCCCAGTTTTTGAAAGGTCCTTCTCTAGACCGGGAGAACCTTGGATTCCCAAAGAAACGCCAAGATAAGAAGGCCCGGGAGAAAAAGGCCACCAAGGAGCCAGCTCCGCACCAGATGCCTGGTTCAACTACTCTTAAGGATCCGGCCAGAAAGGGCCGTCGGAAGGATCCGGCCTGGAAGAGACACCGCCGCCGTTTTCGTCGTTCCTAAAGACGCCTTCCCCAGACGGCAAAGACCGGATCAGCCTCTTGTCGTTCCGGAAAAAGGACGTCTGACACTGGTCGAGGGAAACCCCGGGCCGAATAAGTGTTGAGGTCTTTAAAGGCCCCGGTGGCCAAGAGATGTTCTAGGGCGTAGCCCATCCTTTCGAACGGATGGAGATCTATCCAGAGTTCTGTAGCTCTGGGGGCTAAGAAACGGTCGGTAAAGGTAAGGAGAAAGACCCCTTTGGGTTTGAGGACCCGGGCCACCTCCTTGGCTATCTTTCCGGGATCAAGGAGATAAGGTAGGCTTAGGTTTAGAACTACGGCCTCAAAACTTTCTCCTTCAAAGGGGAGTCGAGGATCCTGGTTAAGGTCCTGGATAATCTTTTTCTCCAGCTTTGGGTTTCCGGCAACTGCTGCCCGGGAAGGAGAGACGCCGGTGATCTTTTTTCCTTCTGGGAGGAAACTTTCGCTTAAGGAGAAAAGCTCTAATATAGGGCCATCGGGGAGGATCCGGCGATTGATCTCAAGGATAAGATCGGCGGCCTTTTCATCGATAGGCAGTCGTCCTTGGGGCTGACTGTAAAACTCGGCATCTGGGCGGTTATCAGCCCTTCTTTGGGCCTTAGGCCCCCCGAAGTCCGTAGGCGTCTTGCCAAATCGGGCCTGGATACCAGGGCCATCAGTGAGGATCTCTCCCCAATCCCGGACCCGACCTCCCCGTTCTTCCCCACCGCGGATGATATCCAAAACCTCGATTTCTAGCTCCAGGGGTTGGCCAGCCAAAGGATGATTGAGATCAAGGACCATAACTTCTTCGGTAAGTTTGATGATCCTGGTGGGGCGGATGTCGGCATTGTAGAAACCGGGGAGGTTGAAGACCCCACGGGGATAAAAACGACCCAGACGGGGAATATCTCCCACTTTCTGGGTCCGGAACCTTATGGGGGCGGCCCGGCGGATCTCGGCCTCATCTCTTTTGGGGATTAGGGTTCCTGGGGGGAAGGAGAACCGATAGCGGTTGCCAGGTTGAGCCTTTTTGAGGATTTTGGCCACCTCGGTCGGCCAGAGATCCCGCCAAAGGTTGGCCTTTACGAAGTAGCGCTCCTCATGGTTAGCTACCTCGCTTTTCCAGTAGAGACGACAATCAAGATGGAGGATAACCTTGTTGGGCATAGATTACCCCTTTGTTTTTTTTCAGATTCTAAAAATACCAGTTTAAATCATCAACGCAGCCTTTTAAAAAGTTTAGGTCACTTTCCCTTATCATTTAAGGCCATTAGGATAGATGACTATGTGGTTTGTTTGGGCTCTGAGTACGGCTTTAGCCTCTTCGGGGGCGGATTTTTTCACCAAAAAGTATCTTAGTCATCTTTCAAGCCCGGAGATGGCCTTGGCCCGGGCCCTAGGACCCTTTGTCTTCTTGGCCCCGGCCCTTTTTTTTATCCAGATCCCCCCTCTGGATGAGACTTTTATAAAGGCAGTAGTAGTCCTTTTGCCTCTGGAGACAACAGCCCTTCTCCTTTATATGAAGGCCTTAAGGCTTTCCCCTCTTTCACTGACAGTGCCTTTTCTTTCTTTTACCCCGGCCTTTATGATCCTGACCGGAGCCCTTATTCTCAACGAACGCCTTACCCCTTGGGGAATTGCCGGCATCCTTCTCATCGTCTCTGGAAGCTATCTTCTCAACCTGGGTCAGATCAAAAACGGCCTCTTGGCTCCCTTTCGGGCCATCTGGCAAGAGAAGGGTTCTTTGCTGATGATTATTGTGGCCGCTATCTATGCCATTAACTCTGTTCTGGGTAAGCTGGCTGTCCTTCATTCGAGCCCTCTTTTTTTCGCCGTATTTTATTTCGTCCTCCATGGCCTTTTTGCCACCTTCGTTCTGAGGATCCTTTTTCGGGTAAGGTTGAGAAAGATCTTTTCGGCCCGAAGGGGTTTTGTTTCTGTGGGGCTTAGTCAGTCGGCAATGGTTATCTGTCATATGACGGCCATTAGTCTGGTTGAAGCTGCCTACATGATTGCCGTAAAGAGGCTGAGTCTTCTTTTTAGTGTGGCCTTTGGGGGGCTTTTTTTAAAAGAGGAGTCCATCGGGTCCCGACTCCTCGGGGCAGGCCTTATGGTTGCCGGCGTGGCCTTGATCGTTCTTATGGGAAGAGGCTAATGGAGGAGACCAGAAAGCAGATTGCCCGTTCGGCTGGTCAGGTGAGCCTGGCCGTGATGGCCAGCCGCATTTTGGGGCTGGTGAGAGAACAGGTCTTGGCTGGACTTTTCGGGGCAGGCACGGCCATGGACGCCTATGTGGTGGCCTACCGGATCCCCAACCTCCTGCGGGATCTTTTTGCCGAAGGGGCTCTTTCTTCGGCCTTTGTAAGCGTATTCAGTGCCCAGGATCAAAAACACGGCACCCAGAAGACCTATCAGTTAGCAAATGCCGTTCTGGGGGCCATGAGTCTGGTGGTCCTAATCATAGTCTTTGCGGGCATCGTTTTTTCGGAAGATTTGGTCAGGCTTATGGCTCCGGATTTTTCAGCCGTCCCCGGGAAGATCGCCCTCACGACCCTTCTTACCCGAATCATGTTCCCCTTTCTTTGGCTGGTATCAGTGGCAGCCATCTTTATGGGTATCCTGAACACCAAAGGGGTCTTCTTTGTCCCCTCACTGTCTTCGGCCTTCTTTAATGCCGGCTCTATAACCGTTGGGGTGGTCTTGGCCATAGGACTTCAACATTTAGGTTACCCAGCCATTGTGGGCATGGCCATTGGGGTTTTGGCCGGAGGAGGCCTTCAGGCCGCCGTCCAGCTCCGGCCTCTGAGACGCCTAGGATATCGTCCCCGGCCGGTTATTGATTTTAAAGACCCAGGGGTAAGAGAGGTCTTTCGGCTTATGGTTCCGGCAGTGGTAGGGCTTTCGGCCACCCAAGTTAATATCTTTGTCAATACCTATTTTGCGGCCAGCTGTGGAGAGGGGGCCGTGGCTTGGCTCAATTACGCCTTTAGGCTGATGTATCTTCCCATTGGCCTTTTTGGGGTGGCTATTTCCTTGGCCACTCTTCCTGTGGCCTCCCGGTTGGCGGCCAGAGGATCCCTTTCTGAGCTGGGTAAGACCTTTTCCCAATCGGTGGGCCTAACCCTCAGCCTTTGCCTTCCGGCAGCAGTAGGGCTTATCGTTCTGGGGGAGCCCATCGTCCGGATCATCTTTGAACACGGCCGTTTCTCCCCCAACGACACCCTCATGACGGCCACAGCCCTTTCTTTCTATGCCCTCGGCCTCCTAGGCTACTCCGGAGTCAAGGTGGTGGTTCCCATATTTTATGCCCTGGGAAGACCAAGATGGCCAGTAGTGGCCAGTTTTGCCTCGGTGGGATTGAACATAGCCTTTATTGTGGCCTTTATTGAACCTCTAGGGTTTCGGGCCATCGCTCTGGCTACCGCCCTGACTATCTCTTTTAATTTTCTTTTTCTCTCGGCCGTTCTTTATCGTCTAATCGGGGGATTTCCCTTGAGTGAGATTGTTGTCTCTTCTTTAAAGGTGCTCTTGGCCTCGATGGTCATGGCTCTGGTCTGCCTCCTATGTCGTCCTTACATCTCGGGCCCTTTGGCCCTTCAGGTTATGGTCGCTCTGGGGATTATTTTCCTGGCAGCTCTGGTCTATTTTGTCCTTCTTTTGGCCTTGAGATCTTCGGAGGCAAGCCTTCTTAAGTCCCTCGTCCTTCATGTTCTTCAGTCCATAAGACCAAGGGCCGATAAGTAGGACACCGATGGACGCCTATCAAGACCTTCTCAGACGCCTCTGGGAGGCAGCCAGGGACAATCATCACCCCCTTTTGACAGAGGCCGCTCAAGGGCTTGAGAGCCTCATTAGAAGATGTCAGGAGCTAGAGAAGGCGGTGGTTATAGACGAACTGACCGGTCTCTACAAGCTCTCTTACTTTAAGGAGCAGGTGGAGGCTGCCCTCGAACAGGCCCGGCGAGGTAACTTTTCCTGCTCGCTAATCATGCTCGATCTCGATTTCTTCAAACAGATAAACGATACCTATGGCCATCAGACAGGAAACATGGTCCTTCAGGCTGTAGCCCGGACCATTGCCAGGAACATCCGCAAGACAGATACTGCTGCCAGATACGGGGGCGAGGAGTTCGCCGTCTTGCTTCCAGCCACTGGTCTGGAGGGAGCAGTGGCCCTTTCGCGACGTCTTAAGCGGGCCATCGCCAGGGTTAGGGTCAAGGATAACGGCCAGGAGATCAAAGTTACGGCCAGTCTGGGAATCTCGGTCTTTAAACCCCACCAGGAGATCGGCTGGGAGGAATTTTTACGTCAGGCAGACGAACAACTCCTGCGGGCCAAGCAGGAAGGGCGCAACCGGATCTGTTATCCGGATTGGCGCTCTCTTTATCCGGCCGAGGCTGGGGTTTCTGCTGAAGAGAAGGGCCTTTTGTTTGGGAGGAAGAGATGATCCTTAGTGTTACCAGTGGCAAAGGTGGAGTAGGCAAGACCAGCCTTGTGGTCAATATGGCCAAGGCCATTGCCGACTCAGGAGGTCGGGTCCTGGTGGTTGATTGTGATCTGGGGTTGGCTAATGTGGATATACTCTTGGAGTTGGCTCCGAGCAAAAACATCCAGCACGTCATTATGGAAGGAGAACCTATTGAAGAGATTGTCATCTCTGTCCCCCAGGGCTTTGATGTCCTGCCAGCATCCTCCGGAGTGGCTGAGCTGACCAGACTCGATAACGAGGCCAAAGAACATCTCCTGGAGCATCTCCAGGGTCTCTGGAGTCGGTATCAGTGGGTTCTTTTTGATACCGGGGCCGGGATTGGAGATACAGTTATCTGGTTCAATAGCTTAGCTCACCGGGTTGTCGTCATCATTACCCCTGAACCCACCAGCCTGACTGATGCCTACGCCCTGATCAAGGTCCTCCACCGTCACCAAGGCCGGAAGGACTTCTGGATAGTGATCAACGAGGCCTCTGGTCGACGCGAAGGTCAGAGACTCTTTGAACAGATCAGCCGGGTGGTTGATCGTTTTCTGGCGGTGAGGGTTCATCTGTTGGGGGTTATCCCGCGGGATAAAAATCTTTTTCAAGCCGTAAGAGAACAGAGGCTTCTCCTTGAGGGCTGGCCCCTTTCTCCTGCCTCTCAGGCCATTCGAGACATTGCTTCGATCGTCTTTTCCTGGCCTAGTCGACTGGGTCGAAGTCGAACGAAGGCCTAAAGATCCTTCTTCCTCAAAACCCGCTTGTCCCCAATCCTCAGGGTGACCTTCTTGTGGTCCAAATACTCTAGAAGGGGAATCATATATTTCCGACTCGTTCTGGTCAGCTCTCGAAACTGGGCAATGGACATCTCCTTGTTTTCCTTGAGGAAGGAGACGACCTTTTTTTCTACCTCCTTGAGGACATCTTGGTGAAAGTAAAGGCCATCTTTGAGGCGGACCAGACGTCCTTCCTGGACAAGATAGTCAAAGAGCTTGAGGGCCAACTCCGGTTGCTCGCGAAAACGTGAAAGGGCCTCGTCTCGATCCGGGACTTTAAGTCCAGCTCGGCGGAAGATACTCTCAATCTGTCTCTTAAGACGCTCTTGCTCTTCGGCCAAGACGATCTTGTGGCTGGAGAGTCTGATGACTTCTTGATCCTGGATGATCTGTCCTTTGCTGATGAGTTCGTTGAGCAGTTGGGCAAAGGCCCGCTGGTCAAGCTCAGAAGGAAGGCGACTCCTTAGTTCTTCTTTGGATAGACCCCGAAGAAGGGGATTTTTTTGGTGAAAGAGCCGGAGTCTTTCAAGGATTATCTCCTTAAGCTCCTGCCATCGACGACCCTCAAGAAGAATCGTTCGCCCCTCGGCCTCAAGAGCAACGACCTTTTTTTGGGTTTTGAGCCGGGAGATGATACCCTCAAGTGCCTTGTCGAAGAGGGCTGTCCGAATGGAGAGCTCTTCCAGGGTGAGACCCTTCAGGGCTGCTTGGCGAAGATGATAAAGAATAAGATCTTCATCGTTGGCTTCCTTGAGGAGGCGAAGTTCCTCTAAATGTCGGGGTTGGGACCTTTTCCTTTTAGGGGGCAAGGGATTGAGGACGGTTCCCCCACCGATGGTGATTACCGGAGAATAGGAGCGGATGACGTAGTGATCCCCTCGCCAGACTGCTACCGGTCTTTCAAGACGAATCTGGGCCAAGGCCTCCTCGCCTGGGGCGAGTTCTTCGTCACCAAAAAGGACTATCCGTCCCAGAGTCTCGCAGGTTCCTACATGAAATCTTACGCGGGTTCCGGTCTTAAGAGGCCGACCAGCTTCAGAGAGATAACGCAGATGCAAATCCAAAAGCCAGCTCGGCCGAAGACCTCCGGGCCGACAGACCACATCACCTCGCTCAAGGGATTCTTTCTCCAGCCCCTGAAGATTGAGAGCCGTTCGTTCTCCAGCCAAGGCCTCCTCTCGATCTTGGCCATAGACCTGGATGTTTCGCACCCGACCTTTAAGCCTTTTGGGCATAATCTCTATTTGGTCTCCTACGCGGATGCGACCCGAAATGGTGGTCCCAGTGACTACCGTGCCAAATCCCCTGACAGTAAAGACCCGGTCTATAGGCATTCGGAAGGGTCCTTTTTTAGAGCGTTGCCTGATCTGAGCAACCAGATGGTCCAAGATCTCTTTGAGTTCAGCGATTCCTTCTCCATTAGTGGCCGAGACAGCCACTATCGGAGCTCCTTCGAGGAAGGTTCCCCTGACAAAATCGCTGATCTCTTCCCGAACTAGTTCCAACCAGTCTTCTTCTACCAGATCCTTTTTGGTGAGGACGACCAGACCAGTCCTTACTCCCAGGAGATCACAGATGGCTAAATGCTCCCTGGTCTGGGGCATAATCCCTTCGTCGGCGGCGATAACGAGAGCCACCAGATCTATGCCACTGGCTCCGGCAACCATGTTCTTGACGAATCTCTCATGACCAGGGACATCTACTATACCGATAATTTCTCCACTTGGGAGTTTGAGATGGGCAAAACCCAGCTCAATAGTGATTCCACGGAGCTTTTCCTCTTTAAGGCGATCGGTGTCTATACCGGTTAAGGCCTTGACTAAAGTGGTCTTACCATGGTCAATATGGCCGGCAGTGCCAAGGATGATCTTTTTCACCAGGGGGTCCTCCTCAGAGCTTTTCTTTCAGGATCTCCTTTGGGGTAAAGCTCTATTATTACTGTGAGCCACAGGGGGCGTAAAGAAGGCAGCTCCATGGACCGATTTCTCAAATGGCGTTATGCTCTTTTTTTCTACTTATTTTGTCTTGGGGCCTATTATGGTGCCCTTTATCTAATAAGCCCGCCAGAGCCCACAAGTGATGAAGTTCAGATCGTCTATATTCGACCAGGAACCCCTTTTATTGAGGTAGCCAAAGAGCTTGAAGAAAGAGGCCTTGTCCGCAACCGCTACGCTTTTCTCATCTTGGCCTATCTGATGGGAGAGATAGACAAGATCAGAGCCGGTGAATACGAACTTTCCCCGGCGGAAAAAGCTATCCATATCCTTGACAAACTGGCCCGAGGTGAGGTCATTCAGCATATTATTACCATCCCTGAGGGCTACAATGTCTATCAGATTGCCCGGCTTCTTGATAAGGCCTCCCTGGTTGAGGCACAGAAATTTCTGACGGCCTGTCGAGAGAAGGCCTTTCTCAAAGCTTTAGGGATAGAGGCCACTTCTTGTGAGGGATATCTCTTTCCGGATACCTACTATCTTACCCGAGGGATGCAGGCCCAGGATATCATTCGGCAGATGGTAGAGCGTTTTTGGGAGGTCTGGGAGAAGAACAATTTTTCAACTCGGGCCCAGGAGCTGGGGCTCAGCGTCCATGAGGTCCTGACCCTGGCCTCTATTGTTGAGAAGGAGACTTATCTTGAATCTGAAAGACCCATTATCGCCGGGGTCTTTTTCAATCGTCTCAAACGGGGTATGCCCCTTCAGGCCGATCCTACGGTAAGATACGGGCTCAGTAAGTTTCGCCGGCGATTGAGCCGCCGGGACCTGCGCCATCCGAACCCCTATAACACCTATTTGCGCCCCGGCCTTCCCCCAGGCCCTATTGCCAATCCGGGCCTTTCCTCTATTAGGGCCGTCCTCTGGCCGGCCGAGACAAAATACCTCTACTTCGTGGCCAAACCAAATGGCGGCCATCACTTCTCCCGGACCCTTCGGGAACACAACCGGGCTGTCCGCAAATATAGGCGTCGCCATCGCCCCACTTCCTACCACCAAAGAGGCACCGTTAGGAAGGATAAGAAGGCTCTAAAAGGGGATAAAACTCCCCAGCCGGGGGGACTTCTCCCCAATCACCTCGAAAACGGATCTCCGTAACTTACCCTCTTTCTCTCCGGAGTTTCCTTTTATTGGCCTTTTTAGTCAAGATATTGTGTCTTTACATCTTTGATCCACAAAATATGGATCTAGCGGTTTTTTTCTTGACGGTGGCAAGGTGCTTAACTATAGTGGCGCTGAGTGGGGCAAGGTGGGGTACAGGGGGAGGCCAGACCATGGCAATGCCTAGGAGGGTCTCTTGTTTCGAGGGCGGTCGGCCCATACGCTGGACAACAAAGGGCGTCTCAGTATCCCGGCGCGTTTTCGGGATGTCCTTCTGGCCAAGTATGATCAACGTCTTATCGTTACCAATCTTCCCTACTGTCTGGTGGCCTACCCCTATGAGGAGTGGCGGCGGATAGAAGAAAGCTTCAGTCAGGAGCCCCTGCAACGGCCCGAGGTCCAGCGTTTTCTTCGCTTTTTTATCGCCTCTGCTGTGGAGTGCCCCTTAGATAAACAGGGCCGAATCTTAATCCCTCAGCACCTACGAGAAGAGGCTGGACTTGAGAGGGAAGTGGTCCTCTTGGGCCTTCTTAACCGGTTTGAAATCTGGTCTAAGGATCGATTGGAAGAGGAATTAAAACAGGTCAGGGATAACTTTGAGCACTACAGTGAATTCGTGGCCGACATCAGCAAACTCCCAGGAGGTATATCATGAGCCCGTTTTGGGCCAAGAGGCCGTCTCGGCCCTTAGGGCTGCTGCTGGAGGACTCTTTGTCGATGGCACCCTGGGCCTTGGAGGGCATACTGAGGCCATCGTCCAGGCCTCATCTGAGAGCCGGGTTGTGGCCCTGGAATGGAACGAGGAAAGTCTGCTTCTGGCCCAAAGGAGGCTTGCTCCTTACAGAGACCGGATCCTTTTTTTTCGGGAGAACTTTGCCTTGGTGGATGAGGTCCTTTTGAGGGCAGGCATAAGAGAGGTTTCGGGGATGCTTCTTGATTTAGGGCTTTCGTCCTTTCTCATTGAGCATTCAGGAGGTGGTTTTAGCTTTCTGAAGGATGAGCCCCTTGATATGCGGATGGACAAAAGGATCAGTCTTACGGCTAAAGATCTGGTTAATAAGGCCCCGGAGAGAGAACTGGCTAACATTATTTATCAGCTAGGGGAAGATCACTTTGCCCGCCGTATTGCCCGGGCCATTGTCAGCTACAGGGAGAAAAAAAACATTGAGACTACCGGACAGCTGGCAGAGATTGTCCTCAAGGTCTATCCTCCAAAATATCGATATGGTCGAAGACATCCGGCGACCAGGACCTTTCAGGCCCTACGAATGGCCGTAAACCGGGAACTAGAAAATCTGGAGATCTTTCTTAAGAAGGCTCCAGATTTTTTAAGTCCTGGGGCCAGGTTGGTCGTCATCTCCTTTCACTCCTTGGAGGACCGTCTGGTCAAAAGATACCTTCGGGAAGATCCCCGCCTGAGGCCGGTTACTAAAAGACCTATCAGGCCAACCAAAGAAGAAATCACCCGCAATCCTCGGGCCCGGAGTGCCAAGATGCGAGTGGCCGAAAAGCTCAAGGGCCCGGAAGGAGGTCGGTTATGAGCAGATCTGCTACCCTGAGAATCCCCCGTCGGGAGGCCCTCGGTCCCCGGAGTCTTCATCTTAAGGGCCGAGGTCGGGTTCGAAAGGCCGAGGCAAAATTGGCCTCTATTTTGCTTTGTTTATTTTTGCTGGTTACTGTTGCCATCTCGGCAGTGATTGCCTATAAGCTTCACCAGATGGGTCAGATAATTGCTACTCTTGAGGCAGAATACCAGAGCCTTAACAATCAAAAGAAGAAATTAGTCGATGAAGAAAATAGACTACTTGCTAAGGATAGGATCATCGGTTTGGCTAAAAAATACCATGGTCTGCGAGAGCCTCGACCAGGGCAAATTATCAGTCTTGACTGACAAATTTCAGACTAACAGAGGGAATTTTGACCTAAGGTGATGACCATCAGACAAGGGCCTCGGAGGAGGAAGAAGAAAAGGGTTGTGGCCGTGGCTGTCATGCTGGCCCTTCTTGTGGCCGGGGCCTTTGGGCTCTTTTTCCCTCAGGTCTCTCCTGGCCGGGGAGGTGAGGAAGGAGGCAAGGTGGAGGTCTGTCCGCCCCGGGGGATCATTGTCGATCGAAACAGCCGGGTGCTTGCCGAAACACGACCGGTCTATTCCCTATATGCCCGGCCGGTCAAATTAGAAGAGCCGGAGAAGACGGCCTACATTTTGGCCAAACTTCTGCCCCAGACACCAGAGGAACTTCTCGTTCGTTTCCGGACGGAGAAGAGCCTTATCTGGTTGGCCCAAGATCTTGATCCCGCCAAGGTGGCTCAGATCCGGGCTCTGTCCCTGGAGGGCCTTACCCTGTGTGAGAGTTTCCAGCGCCTTTATCCCCTGGATTCCTTGGGAGCCCATATCCTGGGCTTTGTTGACGAAAGGGGGCAGGGGCTTCTGGGAGTAGAGGGCTTTTATAATGATTATCTCCTCCTTGCAGAAGGAAACCCTGGCAGAAGGCGTCTGGTTTTAAACGTCGAGACCTATCTTCAGTATCGCTTGGAAAAGGAGCTTGCTTACCTCAAGAAAAAGACCGGAGCCCTTCAGGCTGCCGGTGTCATTCTTGAGGCCGGAACAGGGGCCATTGTGGCCATGGCTAGCCTACCGGCCTTTGATCCTAACCGTTTCTGGCAGGCCCAGGAAGGAGAGCTCAGAAACCTGGTCATTGCTGGGAACTTTCCTCTGAGGCCGGTCATGGCTCCCTTTTTTAAGGCCTTTTTGGTCAGTGGAGCCAAGGACCCTTTGGGGTTTGCTTGGCGGCTTGGTTTTGGCAAAGAGACCGGGGTTGATCTCGTTGGTGAGAGTCCTGGAGGGCTCCCTCCATCCCTGCCAGGGGCTGATTATCTGGCTGAGATAAGAACGACTCCTCTTCAGTTGGCTAGGGCCTATGCCGCCCTGGTCAATGGAGGGCTTCTGTGTCGGCCCTATGTGGCCAAAGAGATCCTCGATGGTAACCAAACCCTGATGGAAAACAGTCCTCAGTGTCGGCAAGTCCTCTCTGGGGAAAGCCTTTTAGAGATAGAGCCTCAACCGGTAGCCTCTGGCTACTCCTTTGGCCCCAGGCAACACATCTATGTTGCGGCCTCGGCCTTTCCAGTCGGGAAACCGCGCTTGGTGGAGGTGCTCTTTTTCTCGGAGATCAAAAAAGAAAGAGAGCCTTTTTTAACTCGGGCGCTTCCTCGGGCTATGAAAGCCCTTTATGCCGCCTATCTCAAGCCACCTAAGGCCTTTGGGCTGGTCCAAAAGACCAAAAAAAGACCTTCCCGGGCCGAGTCCTTGGCCCAAAAGCCTGGCTCCCCCAGGCTTCCCAACCTTGTAGGCCTGACCCTACGGGAGGCGGTCGAAAGGCTTCAGCCTTTAGGTATTCCTTATCGTCTTCGGGGAACTGGCGTTGTGGTGGGGCAGAAGCCCAAACCAGGAACCAAAATCGAAAAGATAAAAGAATGCGAGATCATTCTCGGCCAACAAGGCTAAAGAAACTCCAAGATCTAGGGCTAGAAGTGCCAGGGGCAAGGGTCTTGGGGCCGGAGGTGATGATTACAGCCATCACCGATGATTCCCGAAAGGTGGCTCCAGGCAGCCTTTTTGTGGCCATTGTTGGCCATCGGGCCGACGGCCATGCCTTTATCTCCCAGGCCAAGGCCCGGGGGGCAGTGGCCTTTGCCGTAGAGAGGCCGGAGGAGGTCCCAACGGATTCTGCGGCCCTGGTGGTCCCTAATACTAGGGAGGCGGCTGGTTTTCTGGCTGCAGCCTTCTATGATCATCCTGGCCATGATCTCCTCTCGGTGGCAGTTACCGGGACCAACGGAAAGACCACCGTAACCCATCTTTTGGAGAAAGTTCTGGATGATGCGGGGCTAAACCCTGGACTCATTGGGACCATAGAGTATCGCGGTGGAGGAGAGAGGGTGACTGCTGTCGAGACAACCCCAGGGCCCATAAGGCTCCAGGAGATCCTGGCCACCTTTAGACAAAGAGGGGTTAGATCTGTGGTCTTAGAGGCCTCCTCTCATGGTCTGGTTCAGGGGAGATTAAATGGTCTTCGGGTGCGGGCGGCCATTTTTACCAACCTCAGTCGGGACCATTTGGACTACCACCCGAACTTGGAGGCTTATTATCAGGCTAAGAAACGTCTTTTTACCGACTATCTTGATGGGCCGGCCATTATCAACCTCGATAATCCCTACGGACAACGTTTGGCCAGGGAGCTTGGAGGAGAAGTTATCACCTTTGGTCTAAAAAGGGGCAAGATCCGGGGGCGTCTTCTCCAGGTCGACCTCTCAGGGATCCGTCTGGAGATAAAAGGCCCTTTTGGAGTGCTGAACTTCAAAAGCCCTCTGGTTGGGGCCTTTCAGGCGGAAAATCTCCTAGCTGCCTTCAGCTGTGCTTACTCCTTAGGGCTTGAACCAGAGCAGATCATCCTGGCCCTCTCTGAGGCCTCAGGAGCCCCGGGGAGATTGGAGACCATGGAGAGCCCTTTGGGTTTTACGGCGGTAGTCGACTATGCCCACAGCCCCGAGGCCCTGGAAAGGGCCCTGAAGACCCTCAGAGAGATGACCGTGGGGCGTCTTATTCTGGTTTTTGGTTGCGGCGGGGATCGGGACAAGGGTAAGCGACCATTGATGGCAGAGGTGGCCTCTCGACTGGCAGACTTGATCATCATTACTTCCGATAATCCTCGAAGTGAAGATCCTGAAAAGATCATTGCTGAAATCAAAAAGGGCCTTCATCCAGACACGGCCCATAGGATCTGTGTCTCTCGTAAAGAGGCCATCTATATGGCCGTAAACGAGGCCTCCTCCGGGGATTGTCTTCTCATAGCCGGTAAAGGACATGAGACTTACCAGGAGATCTCTGGCCGACGGTATCCTTTTGACGATCGTAAGGTTCTGGAGGCGGCTTTGGCTTTTAGGGCCCTTGGGGAAAAAGTCATGGAAGAGGTGGCAGCAGGCTGATGACAGGCACAGACGTCAAATTGAGGGCTCGAGATGTCGTTGAAGCCACCCAGGGTAGTCTCCTCTCTGGAGACATGGGCGTGGTTTTTTCCTCGGTAGGGACGGATTCCAGAAAAGTGATCCCCGGAGAGCTCTTCGTTGCTCTTAAAGGGCCCCGCTTTGACGGTCATGATTTTGTGGCTGCAGCTATTGAGTCTGGGGCTTCGGGGGCCCTGGTTGAACGTTGGCCTGAAGGTCTCAACCTTTTTCACCTTCACAAGGCGGTCACGGTCATCAAAGTCCAGGACACCTTGAAGGCCTTGGGGGATCTGGCCGGCTGGTGGCGGAGGAAGCTAGGGCTTAAGGTTCTGGCCATTACCGGTTCCTGTGGAAAGACAACCACCAAAGACCTTGCGGCAGCCATCTACTCTCAGGTCTGGCCTACCATTAAAACCGAAGGCAACCTCAACAATCTCATTGGTCTTCCTCTCTGCCTTCTGAAGGCCCGGCAGGAGCTTTGGGCTGTTTTAGAGATGGGGGCCAATAGAATCGGAGAGATCGCCCGCCTGTGTGAGATTGCCGCTCCGGATGTGGGTCTGGTAACCAACGTATTCCCGGCCCATCTCGAAGGCTTTGGTGATCTTAAGGGGGTCTATCGGGCCAAAGGGGAACTTTATGAGGCCCTGGTCGGAAAGACGGCGGTGGTGTGTAGAGATGATGAGGTTCTTTATGGAAAGGCTGCCGCCTATGCGGCCCGGATGGTTACCTACAGCCTCTCAGGGGCTGCAGACGTAACTGCAGACTCCATTGAAGAGACCGAAGAAGGCCTGGGCTTTTTTTTAAGGATCGAAGGTCAGAGCCTTCCAGTAAAGCTCCGGCTCTATGGTCGCCATAATGTTTTGAACGCCTTGGCCGCAGCGGCTTGTGGCCTGGCCGCCGGGATTTCCCTTGAGACCATTATCAAGGGGTTAGAAAATATAGAAGGGAGAGCGGGTCGCTTTTATCCTCAGCGGCTGGCCACCGGGGCCATCCTTATTGACGATACCTACAATGCCAATCCGGCCTCGGTGGCCGCAGGCCTTAAGGCGGCCCGAAGATTGGCCAATGGCCGGCCATTGATTGTTGTTCTGGCCGACATGCTTGAGCTTGGTGAAAGGGCCTCCTTTTTCCATCAGTCCTTGGCTGAAGAGGTCTTCCGTCAGGGGGCTGACCTGCTGTTTACCTACGGGGAACTTTCACGGCAGACAAACCAGAGGGCTCAAGAACTGGGCCTGGTCGCCAGACACCTAGAGACCAAAGACGAGCTTGTCTCTTCGGTCCGGGAGGCCCTTAAAGACCGGCCTCAGGCTGTAATCCTGGCCAAAGGTTCACGGGCCATGGGGCTGGATGAATTCTGTAAACGGCTCAAGGAGGGGGATTAATGCTCTATCATCTTCTTTACCCCCTCCACGACTGGTTTGGTCCCTTTAATGTCTTTCGCTATATCACCTTTCGAACTATCTACGCCACTATTACGGCCATCTTTATCACCTTTGCCCTCATGCCCTGGTTTATTGCCAAGGTGAGGGCTTGGCGTATTGGGCAGATCGTGAGGGAGGAGGGGCCTCAATCCCACAGAGTCAAGACCGGGACGCCGACCATGGGAGGTATTGTCATCATTTTGGCTGTGGCCATCTCCACCCTCTTGTGGGCCAATCTGACCAATGTCTATGTCTGGTTGGCCCTTTTTTCCCTTTTTGCTTTTGGGGCCATTGGCCTTTATGATGACTGGCGGAAGGTCTCCGGCAGACGAAACCTGGGTCTTACCGGTCGGGTGAAGCTTTTCTTCCAGGCGCTAGCGGCTCTAGCCATCGGCGGCCATCTCTATTATCACGGTTTTGATACCACCTTGGCAGTTCCTTTCTTTAAAGGGTTTCGGCCGGAGTTGGGAGTTCTCTACCTTATCTTTGTCTTGGTGGTTATTGTGGGGGCCTCAAATGCGGTCAATCTCACCGACGGCCTGGATGGACTGGCCATCGGTCCTTATATCATTTCTGCCGCCACCTATCTGCTTTTTGCTTATCTGGCCGGTCACGCTCAACTGGCCGCTTATCTCCAGATTCCTTACGTGGCTGGGACTGGGGAATTGGCCGTCTTCTGTGGAGCCTTGGTGGGCGCTGGCTTGGGATTTCTGTGGTACAACGCCTACCCGGCCGAGATTTTCATGGGGGACGTGGGGGCCCTTTCCTTGGGGGGGGCCTTAGGGACGGTGGCGGTGTTGGTCAAGCAGGAAATCCTTCTGGCCATTGTCGGTGGGGTCTTTGTGGCCGAGGCCATCTCGGTCATGCTTCAGGTGGCCTCTTTCCGGCTGACCGGACGGCGTATCTTTCGTATGGCCCCTCTGCACCACCATTTTGAGTTAAAAGGCTGGCCTGAACCCAAAGTGATCGTCCGCTTTTGGATAGTTTCAGCCATCTTAGGAATGGCCGCTATCAGCACTCTTAAATTGAGGTGATCCTTATGGAGCTTCAAGGCAAAAAGATCGTAATCGTTGGCCTGGGGCGCTCAGGTATGGCAGCGGCTAAGCTGGCCGTCTCTAAGGGGGCCGAGGTTTTGGTCTCGGAGAGGAGATCCCTGGAGGCCATCGAGACTAAAGAGAAGGAATTTGTAGAGCAGCTGGGAGTTTTCTTGGAGACCGGAGGGCATCGAGAGGAGACCTTTTCTTGGGCTGATATGATTGTGGTCAGTCCGGGGGTTGATCCCAGAGGAAAGGCCTTTGATGAGGCCCGCCGGCGTGGGATTCCGCTGGTCGGTGAGCTCGAATTGGCCACCTCTTTTCTTAAAACTCCCATGGTGGCTATTACCGGGACCAATGGCAAAACAACAGTTACGGCCTTGGTGGGAGATATGCTCAGGCTTTCTGGGAGAAAGGTTTTCATTGGGGGCAACTTTGGCATCCCCCTGTCTGAATATGTCTCCAGCCCTCAAATGGCCGATGTGGTAGTGGTTGAGGTCTCAAGCTTTCAACTAGAGACCATCCATGATTTTCGTCCCCAGGTAGCTGTCCTTCTCAATATTACTCCGGATCACTTGGAAAGGTATTCCTCCTTTGAGGACTACGCCCGGACGAAGTTTCGTCTTTTTGAGAATCAAGGTCCTGAAAATATAGCCATTGTCAATGGGGCGGATCCCGAGATCCTTCGGCACCTATCGGGTATCAGGGCCCAGGTCTTCATTTACGGGCCTTCTCAGGGTTCAGTAGCCTATCTTAAGGAGCCTCTGGCTGTATTGAAGTTACCCGGTGGTGACGAATTTTACGACCTTTCTCTTTTTAGACCTTTAGGGCGTCATAACCGGGAGAATTTCCTGGCCGCCGCTCTGGCGGCTCGGCTTAGTGGAGCCAGCCCCGAGGGAATCTCGGAGACTATTAGATCTTTTGTCGGCTATCCCCATCGCCTGGAGTTCGTCACCCAGGTGGGCGGAGTTTATTTTGTTAATGATTCCAAGGCCACCAATGTTGATGCTACGGTCAAGGCCTTAGAGGGCCTCGAGGGCCCTATCGTCCTTATTGCCGGCGGCAAAGACAAGGGAGGAAGTTACCTGCCCCTGGTGGAACTTGTCCGTCATAAAGTCAAGGCCCTGATCCTCATGGGTGAGGCCCGGGAGAAGATGGCCCAAGACCTGGGGACGATTACTGAAACCTATCAGGTGGAGAGCTTAGAGGAAGCGGTAGAGGTGGCCATGAGCTTGGCTAATCCAGGAGACACCGTTCTTTTGTCGCCGGCCTGTGCCAGTTTTGACCAATTTGAAAGCTATAAAGAGAGGGGGCAGATCTTTCGAAGCCTAGTCTTTGAGTTGGCCCCCCAGATCATCGCTCCCAAAGGGGGGCTGGAAAACCGCGAGGTAATTTACCACTGATGAGGCTAGTTGTCGCTGGAGGAGGTACCGGAGGCCATCTCTTCCCCGGGGTGGCGGTAGCTAAGGCGGCCCAGAAAAAGGGGATAGAGGTCCTCTTTATCTCTTCAGGCCGAGCCCTTGAGCGGGGAATCCTTAAAGAAGCCGGTCTGCCGACGGCCAAGATCTATCCGCGGCCCTTTTTGGGACAGGGCCTCTCTGGTAAGGTGGCCGCCATTTGGGCCTTGACCAGGGAGACCCTAAGGGCCCGGGGGGTGCTTCGTTCTTTTAAGGCCGAGGTTGTTTTAGGGCTGGGGGGCTATACTGCCCTTCCGGTGGTTATGGCGGCCAGGACCCTGGGGTTACCTGTAGCCGTCCATGAACAAAACGCTGTTGCCGGCCTGGCCAATCGCCTAGCTGCTTGTCTGGCCCAGAGGATTTTTGTCTCCTTCCAAGCCTCTGTGAACGAATTTGGGGCCTCTAAAGCGGTCTTTACTGGGAATCCCGTACGTCAAGAGCTTTTGTCTCCTTGTCCTCGGGAGACAGCTTTTCCAAGCCTTCTCGTCCTTGGGGGCAGCCAAGGGGCTAGAAGGCTTAATCAGGTTGTCCCTGAGGCCCTAAAAATTCTCTTTTCAAAGGGCCTAGTATTTTCAGTGATCCATCAAACGGGCCTGAGAGACGAAGAAGAAGTTCGGCAGAATTATAGCCGTTTAGGGATTGAGCGGGTCATGATCTTTAACTTTATCGCCGATATGGCCTGGGCCTACTCCCAGGTCGATCTTGTGGTCTCTCGGGCCGGGGCCACCACTGTGGCCGAGCTTTCCTGTCTCGGGAAGCCAGCCGTGTTAATCCCCTATCCCTATGCTGGAGGTCACCAGAGAGAGAACGCCAGGGCCTTGATAGAGGCCGGGGGGGCTTTAATGCTGGAAGAAGACAATCTAACTCCCTCAGACCTGGCTCAAGTCCTGGAGGGACTCCTGACGGACAAACATAGGCTTGACTCCATGGCCCAAAAGGCTAGAGAACTCCGACTTTGGGGTGACCCTGAGGACATTGTCAGAGAACTTTTCAATCTCCTGGCAGATTTTGGGGAGGCAAGGTGTACAAGAAACAGCATATCCACTTTATAGGAATCGGCGGTATCGGCATGAGCGGGATTGCCGCCTTACTCCTTAAGCTTGGCTATAAGGTCTCGGGTTCTGATCTCAGGGCTACCGAGATTACTAGACGGCTTGAAGCCTTGGGGGGAACCATCTTTTATGGACACCGAACCGAAAATATCATCGGGGCCCAGGTGATCGTCGTCTCTTCAGCCATTAGGCCGGATAACCCTGAACTTAAGGCCGCCCTAGAGGCCAAGGTGCCGGTTATCCCCCGGGCGGAGATGCTTGCCGAGCTCATGCGTCTTCATCGTTACGGGGTGGCCGTGGCCGGGGCCCACGGCAAAACGACCACCAGCTCCCTGGTGGCGGCCGTTCTTGCAGCCGGTGGTCTTGATCCCACCAGTGTCATTGGAGGCAAGGTCAACGGCCTGGGGACCAATGCCCGGCTTGGTCAGAGGGATTTTATCGTCGCCGAGGCTGATGAGAGCGACGGCTCCTTTCTGCTCCTTACCCCCAGTATTGTGGTAGTTACCAATATCGATGCCGAACACCTGGATCACTATGAAGGCCTTGAAGAGATCAAGGAGGCCTTTGTGGCCTTCATAAACAAGGTTCCCTTCTACGGAGTAGCTATTGTCTGTCTTGATGATCCTTACCTTTCGGCCCTAAGGCCTAGGCTTAAAAAGAGACTTCTGACCTATGGGCTTTCAGCCCAAGCCGATGTCCGGGCCACTGATATTGTCCCCCTAGGGGGACGGATGAGCTTTGGAGTCCGTTTTCACGGCCAACTTCTCGGTCGGATCACCCTCCCCTTGGCTGGGATCCATAACGTTTTAAATGCCTTGGCCGCCGTGGCTGTAGGCCTTGAGCTGGAGATACCCTTTGAGCAGATCCGGGAAGGCATTGAACAGTTCTCCGGCGTGGCCAGAAGGCTGGAAATCAAAGGCGAAATCAAGGGAACAGTCTTTATCGATGACTATGCCCATCATCCCACAGAGATCAGAGCCAGCCTTGCGGCCATCCGGGAGATGTTCCCCAAAAGGCCTCTTCTAGCCATCTTTCAACCCCATCGTTACAGCCGCACCCAGGCCCTCTGGGATCAGTTTTCCACCTGTTTCTTCGAGACCGATCGTCTGGTGGTTACCGATATCTATCCTGCCAGCGAACTCCCGGTCCCGGGGGTTACCGGAGAAGCCCTGGCCCGGGCCATTGCAGATCACGGTCATGGTTCGGTGACCTATATCCCCAAAGAGAAGCTGGTGGGGCAAGTTATCTCCCGAATAAGACCGGCCGAGGTGGTGGTTACCCTCGGAGCCGGGGATATCGGCCGTCTTCTCCTGGAAATCCTTCAACGCCTTACCGAGGGGGAACTGTGTCAGGCAGGCTAAAGACCTTCATGAAAGAATGTCAGCGCCGGGGGGTCAAGGTGGCCCAGGATGTCCCGGGGAGCCAATTGACCTCTTTCCGCCTTGGGGGGGCGCTCAAGGTCTTGATTTCCCCTGAGACCTTGGAAGAAGTCCTTTTTGTTTGGAATCTCCTCCATGAGGAAGGACTTCCCTTTTTCCTCCTTGGGGCGGGGACTAACCTTCTTCTGAGAGACGGCGGCTTTGCCGGTATTGGTCTTAGCCTCAAGGAGCTCCGGGGCCTTGAAATCAGGGATGAAGGCGACAGTTTGGTCCTTAAGGCCATGGCCGGTGAGCCCCTAAGAAGCCTGGTCTCTTTAGGGCTAAGATACGGACTTTCAGGGATTGAATATCTGGCCGGGATTCCAGGGACCGTCGGCGGGGCTATTTTTATGAACGCCGGAGTCAGTGGAGGTAGTGTTTCAGGATGGCTTGAAGAGGTGATTCTGGCTTTTCCCGGTCATGTTTTACGGATGTTTGATTGTCGGCAGCTATCCTTTTCTTACCGAAGAAGTCTTTTGCCTGATGGGGCTTTAATTCTGGGAGGGGTCTTCAGATTCCCCAAAGGGGGGAGAAAGACTGTAACCTTTGCGGTAAGGGAGGTCTGTCGGCGGCGGGTCCGCACCCAACCCCTCAGGTATCCCAGCGCAGGCTGCATCTTTAAAAATCCTCCGGGGGAGGCGGCTGGCCGGCTGATTGATCTCTGCGGTCTTAAGGGAAGGAGGCTCGGAGGGGCAATGATTTCTCCCAAACATGCTAACTTTATCGTCAATTGTTCCTCGGCCCGGGCCAGCGATGTCTTAGGGCTTATGGATCTGGCCCGTGAGGCTGTCTTTAGGGAATTTTCCTTAGAGCTTGAGACGGAGGTGAGGATCCTTGGCCAAGGTTAGGAGACCCAAATCAAGGGTGACTGCTCGAAGGCACCTCACCCTTCCTTGGCGTCCCTTCTTGGGAGCCGGCTTGGCCATCGGTGGCCTTGGGGTGTCGTTTCTCCTTTTCTGGTACTTCCTGGCCCACTGGAGTCTTTTTCGGCTCAATCGGATAGAAATCCGGGGGCTCAACCGTCTCAGCCAGGAAGAGGTCCTTCAGGTGGCCGACATTGGCGTAAATGACAATCTCTTTGCCCTGGATGTAAAGAAGATCGGCCAGAGTCTTGAGGCCCATCCTTGGATAAGTCGGGCTACCGTCAAGCGGCGTCTCCCAGACACCTTGGTGATCAAGCTCTGGGAGGAGACCCCTATAGCCCTTACGGCCATAGATGGACGGCTTTATCTCACTGATGCCCAGGGAAGGCTTTTTAAGGTTTTGGAGCCCAAAGAACCAGCCAGTTATCCCATTATAACTGGTATCAGGTCAGAGATGGTCAGCGATGGCCAGCTGGCCTCCTCTTTACGTCCGGTCCTGAAACTTCTTTCCGATCTGCGCCGGGCGACCAGTCTCCTACCGGTAGATAAAGTCTCTGAGATCCTTGTCCGCAAAGACGAGCTGATCCTCATTACCAAAGAAAAGGTCTATGTGACCTTTTCTCTCCACGACCTTGAGCGTCAGTATCGTCGGTTGGAAAAGATTCTGGCCCATTTATACAACAAAGGTTGGTATCAAGATGTGGTGGCCATAAGGCTTGATTATCCCAATGGTCAGGCTGCCGTCCAGTTTAAGGGGAGTTGAGAACTTATGCCCACTGAGAAAGAGATTATCGTCGGGCTTGATGTCGGGACCACCAAGATCTGTTGTGTGGTGGCCGAGGTTGATGACCAGGAGGTCAATATCATCGGTCTGGGGACCCATCCATCGGTAGGACTCCGGAAAGGGGTGGTGGTTAATATCGAAAGCACGGTCAATTCCATCCGTCGGGCGGTGGAGGAGGCCGAGCTTATGGCCGGCTATGAGATCAGCCAAGTCTATGTGGGTATTGCCGGCAGCCACGTCAAAGGCTTTAACTCCGACGGAGTCATTGCGGTCAAAAGTGGTGAGGTAACCGAGGAAGATGTCGCTCGGGTCATAGATGCGGCTCGGGCAGTAGCCATCCCTCTTGACCGGGAAGTTATCCATATCCTGCCCCAGGAATACATTGTCGATGATCAAAGCGGCATTCTGGATCCAGTAGGGATGAGCGGAGTGAGGCTTGAGGCCAAGGTCCATATTGTCACTGCGGCGGTTACTGCTGCCCAGAATCTTATCAAGTGTGCCAACCGGGCAGGCCTTGACGTTATCGATATTGTCCTTCAGCCTCTGGCCTCAGCGGAGGCTGTCCTTACAGAAGAGGAAAAAGATCTGGGGGTGGCCTTGATAGATTTTGGTGGGGGAACCACGGATCTGGCCATATTTTCAGGGGGGACGATTAAACACACCGCGGTTTTGGGCATTGGTGGCCACAATGTGACCAACGATATCGCTGTGGGGCTCCGGTGCCCCATGAGTGAGGCCGAAAAGATCAAGATACGCCATGGTCATTGTCTGGCGTCCCTGGTGCCCCCGGAGGAAACCATTGAGGTTCCCAGTGTTGGAGATCGACGCCCCCGCAAACTCTCACGGCAGATTCTGGCCGAGATAATCGAACCCCGGGTGGAAGAACTTCTTACCCTGATGGATGCCGAATTAGGCAAAAGTGGTCTCAAAGCGCTCATCTCCTCTGGAGTAGTCATTACCGGGGGATCGGCCCTCATTCCTGGGCTTCCGGAGATGGCCGATCAGATCTTTGAGCTTCCGACTAGGATTGGATATCCGAAAGGCTTCAAAGGCCTTGCTGACGTGGTTGAGAATCCCAAGTTTGCCACCGCTGTGGGCTTGGTGCTCTATGGAGTCCAAAACCAGCCAGAAAGAAAATTTCGCATTCGTGATGGCAACATCTTTAATCGGGTTATGCAGCGCATGAAGCGCTGGTTTGGCTAATGAGGAGCAAAAGGAGGAGGCCATGGTCTTTGAACTTATCGAATCCGAACATGCCGCCAAGATTAAGGTTATTGGTGTGGGCGGTGCTGGTGGAAACGCCGTCAACAACATGATTGTCCACAAGCTTCAGGGAGTGGAATTTGTGGCGGCCAATACGGATTATGGGGTTCTGGATCAGTGTCGGGCCCCAATCAAGATCCAGCTTGGTAAGGAACTGACTAAGGGGCTTGGGGCCGGCGGGGATCCGGAAATAGGTCGTCAGGCGGCTCTCGAAGCTGCCGATGAGATCAAGGAGGCTCTTAGCGGGGCAGACATGGTCTTTATTACCGCCGGAATGGGCGGAGGGACTGGTACAGGAGCGGCCCCGGTAGTGGCTGAAATCAGTCGGGACCTCGGAGCCCTTACCGTGGCGGTGGTTACTAAACCCTTTAAATTCGAAGGCAAGGTCAGGGCCAGAATTGCCGACTCAGGAATAGCCTCTCTACGCAAGGTCGTTGATACTATCATTACTATTCCCAATGACCGGCTCATCAGTCTGGCCTCTCCCAAGGCCAAGGTAGTTGATATGTTCTGCAAGGCAGACGAGGTCCTTTACTATGCTGTAAGGGGTATTTCGGATCTAATAATGGTTCCCGGTTATATTAACCTTGATTTTGCTGACGTCCGCACGGTCATGAGCGAGATGGGACTTGCTCTTATGGGTACCGGGGTGGCCAAGGGCGAGGATAGGGCCTCTGAGGCCGTCCGTCTGGCGATCTCTAGCCCCCTTCTTGAAGACATCTCTATCAAAGGGGCCCGAGGGATCCTGGTCAACATAACTGCCTCTTCGGAGACCCTGACTATGGAGGAGGCCAACGAGATCTCTACCCTTATTCATGATGAGGCCCATGAAGATGCCAAAATCTTCTGGGGGATTGTCTTTGATGACAGCCTAGAAGACGAACTTCGGGTGACAGTGATCGCCACTGGTATTGGTGATGTTTCCCAGGTCGAGGAAAGGCAGGGGCCGGTTATCCGGCCGGTTTCCACGGACAGCTCCGAAGACGAAGAGCTTCCCATAATCAGGAAGTTGTCTAAGGTTAAAAAGGACAAAAGCGTCAGGGAACGAAAAAAGGAGATTGTCTCCCGTCCCCTTGATGAAGAAGAGCTGGAAATTCCCACTTTCTTGCGCCGTAAGGCCGATTAAACGGCCACCCAGGGGGTGCCCCTCCGCCCCCTGGGGATATTCTCCAGGAGACATTGACAGCCCCTAGAAGGGTTGTTATTTATGATCACGTCCCTGTGGGGCCGTAGCTCAGTTGGGAGAGCGCGTGAATGGCATTCACGAGGTCAGGGGTTCAAGTCCCCTCGGCTCCACCAAAAAGAAAGCAAAGGCCTCTTTTAAGAGGCCTTTTTCGTTAGGAGCCTCAGATGTCACGACCAGAGCCGGTTCAGAAGTTCTCTTCCCGCTCGGAAAGTCGCCTTTCTCCAGAGGATGAGGTTATCCTCAAGCTGGTCAAGGAGATCATTATCAAGTTTATCGAGATGGGGCGTGTCTCTCCGGCCTCCTTTGAAGATGTTTTTAAAGACGTCTATCGGGTGATCAAAGAGACGGTTAAAAGCTAGGCAGGGATACCTCTCGGTAGTAAGTCCACCTTCCATACCAGACCACCATATCATCAGTGAATTCAAATCGTAGGTCGAAGTAGCAGACTCCTGAAAATTTTTCTTTAAGGGCCCTCTGGCGGGCCTTGGAGATCACTTCCTGGTAGGTCTTAAGGATATATTGATGGATATCGACCTTCTGTCGTCGAAGATAGGTATAACCGGCATAGCCAGAGGCGAAATCAAGAGGCCCAAGGAGATACCTGCCTGGTGGAAGAGCCGGAGGCCCGGGGACTACTGGAAGCCCCTCTTCGCTGGCTAATGCCGGTTTGAAGCAAAGAAGGATACCTAAGAAAATAAGGACCAAAGATCCTAGAGCCTTCGATAAACTTTTATCTCTGCCTTTTCGCGTAAATTTTTGAGCCACAGGTCAAAGATATCCTTTCTTTTTTGGGTCTTAAGCTTGGCCAAAAAGGCCTTTTTATCCTGATCATAGTGGCTAAAATCAGCTGGCCGGGCCTCCAGACACTGAAGAACATAAAGTGACTGGCCGTCGTTTAAGACCTCTTCCGGAAAGGGGGACTGGGGAGAAAGCCCTTTGATGCGAGCCACTATGGTCGTCGGCAAGGCTCCTCCGGCGGTTTCATCTTTTCGGGGAAAAAAATCTGTCTTTTCGATCTTTAATCCTTCCTTTCTGGCTACAGACTCTAGATCACCGGTCTTCCTGGCCTCATCAAGAAGACGTTGGGCCTTTTCTTGACAGATCTCGGCCGCTTTTTCCTGGCGGAGGTCTTCAGCCACCTTATCTTTAACCTTTTCAAAAGGGGGGATATGAGGGTTTTCTACTTTGGTCACTTTGAGGATTACCGGACCTGACGGGGTGGTAATGATAGAGCTCAACTCCCCTTCGTCAAGGGAAAAGGCAGCCCTCAAGAACTCAGGGGCCGAAGGCGGCCCCGCTGGAGGATTATCCCTAGAGAAAAGAGGTGTTTCTTTAAGTTTGAGCCCTTTGGCCTTGGCCCAGGCTTCAAGCCCTCCGGCCATGATGATCTCATCGTAGGCCTTACTGGCCGCCTCTCCGGCCAGCTTTCGGAATCTTTGTTGGCTAAGACGCCCCTTGATCTCCTCCTTGACCTCTGCCAAAGGCCTGACATGTTCAGGCCTTATCTCTTCAAGCTTGATGATATGGTAGCCAAAGGGGGTCCTCACCGGGCCCTTGATCTCCCCGGCTTTCATGGAGAAGACTGCCTCCTCAAAAGGGGCAACCAGCTGCCCTCTGGAGAAGAAACCAAGATCTCCACCTTCATCTTTAGTGGTCAGATCCTCAGAATATTCCTTGGCCAACCGGGCGAAATCCTCTCCGGCCTTGACCCGAGCAAGGATTTCCTGGGCCTTCTTTTTGACTATCTCCTCTTTCTCGACAGTGGCTGTAGCCGGAAGCTTTAGAAGGATATGTCTGGCCCGACGCTCTTCCGGGACAGTAAACTTATCTTTATGGCTCTGATAATAGGCCTTGATATCTTCTTCGGTGGGCTGGGCCTTTTTTTGAAAGGCTTCATATGGGAAGAGGACGTAACGGACCTTGATCCGTTTGGGAGTTCGATATTTTTCCTTATGAGCCTCATAGTAGGTAATAAGATCGGCCTCGGTGAGATTCACCGAAGGAAGACAGTCCTTAAGGTCAAGCTTTATATAAGCGAAACGTCGGCCTTCGTTTTCAAAGGCATACCACTGCCTAGCCTCAAGCTCGGTGACTTCTACCGGGCCAGTTACCGCCAAGCGGACCTTATCCTCCAGGATTGATTGCCTTACCGAATCCTCAAAGTCTTCAGGCCGAAGCCCCAGCTCCCGAAGCACAAGACGGTATCGTTCCGGGCTAAAGCGGCCTCTTTCTGCAAAGGCTGGCATCTGCTGGATAACCCTGGCCACCTCGACGTCGGTGACGATGATCTTCATCTTGGAGGCCTCTTGGGCAATGAGATGGCGACGGATGACCTCCTCCAGGGCCTGCCCCTTGAGATTAAGCTGTTCGAGGAATCCTTCTGGTATCTGACCTTGGAACATCCGCTCCACCCCGCGGAGGAGCTGATTGTAGACCTGCTGGTATTCCTTGAAGGTGACGACCTCACCGTTTACCTTGGCCAGAAGGTCTGCCCGTTGGCTTCGAAAAGTTCCCACTCCCCAGAAGACAAAGACCACGACAATGGCCCCAAATATCATCTTTACCAGGAGAGAACGGGCATTTTTGCGGATAAAATCAAGCATGGCGACCTCCTGCGGAACTTTGGGCCAAATAACATTGGCTGATCATGGCGTCAAGAAGAGGCCTGAGGGATCCTGAGTTTTTCGATACTTTCAGGGTTAATCTTAAGTGGAGAGATGACTTCTGGGAGGTCCTTTCCCTCGGCCACAACCTGGACCTCCTTCCCTCGGGCCTTGGGAGCATAGCGGACAAGGATGCCCGCAGCAAGGGGAAGATCTTCAGCTCGAGCTTGACGGATCAGCCCCAGAGGGCCAGGCGCACCTTGAAGACGAAGGATGAGATCGCCTGCCCTGGTCAGGGATCTAAGGCGTTCGTTTTCAGCCTTGTTCCTCCCGACTACCAGCCAGGAGCCCTCGGGGAGGAGAAAATGCCGGCCTACGAGGGCCAGAAGACAATCATCTACAGACATTGGCCTCTTGGAGAAGAGCTCTCTTAGCCGGGTTGCCAGAATAGGGTCTGTAAGTAGACAACCGCCAGCAGGACTGGCGTAGTCTTTTATTCCCAAACGTTCGGCCAGTTCCATCTGACCTTTTCGGCTACGACCGGCAAGGGCTAAGAGTTGCCCTCGATCAACCAGGCCCTCCTTCTCCATGGGGGTCTCAGGAAGGCGTCTGGCCGAAAGAGGTCTTAGAAGGCGACCTTCGGCTCCCGAGGCCTTCTCTATCAGGCGAAGTATAGGGCCTCTCTGGGACATAGGGCGTTGTCCCAGGACTTCCCCTGTGGCTACAAAGCTAGCTCCATATCGAGGCAAAAGAGAGAGAGCCTTTTTAAGGAAGAAGATCTTGCAATCTATGCATGGATTGAAGTTTCGGCCATAGCCATAACGGGGATCCTTTAGGATCTCTAAATACTCCTCAGAGACGTCAATAATCTCTAGATCAAGGCCATACTTCTTCTTGACCTCATCCTGATAGGCCTCTTTTCGGGACAGAAGACTATATCCAGAAAAGGGGGTGACAAAACGCAAGGCCAAGACCTTGATCCCCTGTTGCTCAAGGAGCTTGCAAGAAAGGAGGCTATCAAGCCCTCCGGAAAAAAGAACCAGGGCTTTGGGGGAGAGAGTCTTTTTGTTTTTAGACATGGCTGGATTCGGTGATAAGTTTTCTGGCAAACTCAACGGCTTCTGTCCCCTCCGGGCGACCGAGCATACGGGCAATTTCGGTCAAGCGGTCCTCGTCTTTAAGCCTCCGAATTATAGTCGAAGTCCCCTGTTTTGTCCGCTCCTTGCTGACCAAAAAGTGCTGATCGGCAAAGGCCGCAATTTGAGGAAGATGGGTAACGGCTAAGACCTGGTGGATACGGGCCAGTCGTTTTAATCTCTGACCCACTACTCGAGCCACTGTCCCTCCAATTCCGGTATCGACCTCGTCAAAGAGGAGAACAGCCGGAGTTGATCTTTCGGCCAGGGCTACCTTTAAGGCTAGAAAGATGCGGGAAAGTTCTCCCCCAGAGGCCACCTGGGCCAGAGGCCTTAAAGGGAGATCGGGATTGGCCTGGATGAGGAAAGAGGCCCGATCAAGGCCCTTGGCTCCTAAGGGAGCCTCTTCAAGCCGGACGACAAATCGGGCCTCAGTCATACCTAGATCGGCCAACTCCTTGGTGATAATCCTAGAGAGTTTTTGGCTCGCCGTCTGCCGGGCCGCATGAAGCCGATTGGCTTCTTCCTGAAGACGTCCCTCAAGGATCTTGAGACGACCTTGGATTTGGGTTCGGTTTTCTTCGAGGTTTTCAAGGCTGGCTAGTCTTTCTCTGGCCTTAGTCAGGGTCTCAAAGACGTCTTCCAAAGTGGGACCGTATTTGCGTTTAAGAGTCTCTATTTGGGCCAACCGTTCCTCGATGGCTTCAAGATCGTGGGCATCTTCCGGAAGGCCCTCCAGATAGTTACGGACCTCTAAGGCTATGTCCTCAAGCTGGTAGTATAGTCCTTCAATGGTATCGATCAGAGAAGAAGTAGCCTCATCAAGACGGCAGAGCTCCCGCATACACTGACGCAGACGCCCTGCCTGACTGATTAGAGATCCCTCACCAGCATAAAGGATATCATAACTTAATTGAGACAAGTCCCTCAGACGCCCTAAAGCCTTAAGGCGCCTTCTTTTCTCTAGAAGCTCTTCGTCCTCTTTGGGCCTAAGGGCAGCCTCTTCGATTTCTTTTATCTGAAAACGGAGAAAATCAAGCTCCCTTTGACGTTCTTGACCTTCAAGCTCTTTCAGCTCTCTGAGCACCTTGTGCCAGGCAGCGAAAAGATCTCGATAGGCCTTAAGCTCTTTTCCCAGGCCAGCGTAGGCATCTAGAAGGGCCAACTGATCTTCTGGGGAAAGGAGACGTTGGAACTCATGCTGGCCAGATATCGCCACCAGAGGACCGACTATCTCGGCCAAACGACTCACGGTTACCGGGGTATCGTTTATATAAGCCCGGCTGCGTCCCTGACCAATGACCCGACGGACCAAAAGCTCTTCTTCGACCGGAAGGTCTGCTGCTTTAAGGCGAGCGACTGTTTCCCTGTCGACCTCAAAAATAGCCTCCACCCTGGCCTCTTTGGCCCCGGGGGAGATGAGCTCCCCTGGAGCCCGGCCTCCAAGGAGGAGTTTTAGGGCCTGAACAAGGATGGATTTTCCTGCCCCGGTCTCGCCGGTGAAGACCACCAGTCCCGGGGTAAGGCTCAGATTGGCCTGCCTGATAATGAGAAAATCCCGAAGATGAAGCTCTTTAAGCACGGTATTTTATTACCGTGCTAACCATAGAGTTGGCAAGGAAGTCTCCATTAAAGGTCGGGGCCCCTGTGGGCCCGACCTTTAAGTCCTTCAGGAGAGCTCCTTTCCCAGGGCCTTTATTCTCTTCAAAAGAGACTCCCAATGGTTCTCCAAGGGCTTGGGATCTGAGAAGTTCGTTTCCTTCTGGGAGATGTAGGAGAGCTCCATGTCCCGACTGACTATAAGCCTCTTGATTCCCTCGGGACCCTGTTGGACAACCACCTGGGTATCATCAGCGAGATCAAAGGCCGTATAGAGGATCTGATCTACCGGGCCGGCCTCTAAAGAGGTGGAAAGACCGCTTAGACGATCATAGATTCCAATGATATTTTCCCTGGCCCAAGAGATGAAATACCGCCCCGTATCAAGGGCTCTTTGGCCAGGCAGGGGGCGGAGCTTCCCCTCAAGGGCAAAGGTAAGGTCAAGATCTATTTCCAATTCTTCCTGCCGGAAATAAGCTACTTTGGCCAATTTCTGGCTATCAGTAGCCATCTCGGCCACCAGCCCCTTATAAGCCACCTCCCGAGATAGAGAAAGCTCAAAATGGATGCTTCCAAGGCCTTTTTCAGGATCAAGTTCCAAGGAGAATTCAAGCTCAAGGTCAAGGTCCATTTCAAAACTGGTCTGGGAAAGGACCTTAGAGGCTACTTTATCAGAGGCTCCAGAATGAAGACCCATTACTTGGTTAAACTGGCCCTGAGCTATCTCGACCTTCTGCCAAAAGGTCGAAAGGTCAAGGGAGACTAACTTAAATCCCTTCTTGGATGGCCGAGGCTGATAGAGGGGAAGAGTTTTTGGGGGTGGGGGGGGCTTTTTAAAATCTTTAAGGATTTTTTTAAGACTCGGGGCTGATCGCTCAATCTGACCCCAGATCGAAGGGATAAAACCTTCCTTGGGTGTAAAAAGACCAACCTTCATGACGGACCTCCCTGTCCTTTTTTGAATCTGTTTTCGGTCTCAAAAGGGCTTTCCTTAAAATTCCCCTTCATTCCCGACCAAGGGTTGAAAGAACTCCATGCCGGAACGTTTCAGTTTTGTAAGATTGTCAGAGGCATTATTACATTTTTGTAATTTTTGTGGCCTTAAGTGCTGATTTTGGGGTGGGGTCGGGATTGGCATCACCCTTGCCTTTATAAGGCCAGGATCGAGAAAAACGTGACGGAGGTGTTTTTTTATGAATGCTGCAGATACTGCCTTTATGATGATTGCCAGTGCCCTGGTCATGTTAATGACTCCTGGTTTGGCCCTTTTCTATGGAGGGCTTGTCCGGGGTAAAAACGTCTTGGCCACCATAATGCAGAGTTTTGTTTGTCTGGGGCTGATTACCCTTCTTTGGTTTCTTTACGGTTACAGTTTGGCTTTTGGGCCGGATATTGCCGGGATAATCGGGGGGCCAGACTATTTATTCTTTCGGGGGGTAGGGCTTGCTCCAGGTCCCTATTCGGATAGTATTCCTCACATTCTCTTTGCTGCCTTCCAGCTCATGTTTGCCATTATTACTCCGGCCTTAATTACCGGGGCCTTTGCGGAACGGATGAAGTTTTCCTCCTTTTTGGTCTTTACCGCCCTTTGGGCAACAGTGGTCTATTTTCCTCTCTGCCATTGGGTCTGGGGGGGAGGCTGGATTGGAAAACTGGGGGCCCTTGATTTTGCAGGTGGCACGGTTATCCACATAAGTTCCGGGGCCTCGGCCCTGGCGGCGGCCTTGGTGCTTGGACGAAGGCACGGCTATGGTCGGGAGGCCTTCCATCCCCACAATCTTCCCCTTACGGTCCTCGGAGCGGGAATACTTTGGTTCGGCTGGTTCGGGTTTAATGCTGGAAGCGCTCTGGCTGCGGATAAGATCGCTGTTTTGGCCTTTATGACTACGCAGGTCGCCACTGGTGTGGCTGTCCTGGCCTGGATATTCATGGAGTGGATGATCCAGGGCAAACCGACCACCCTGGGAGCCTCCTCAGGAGCCATTGCTGGTCTAGTAGCTATTACCCCGGCGGCGGGTTTTGTCTCCCCGGCCTCAGCGGTCCTTATTGGTCTGGGGGCTGGGGTGATCTGCTATCTGGCCGTCTTGGCCAAGGGGAGGTTCGGCTATGATGACGCCCTTGATGTGGTAGGGATCCACGGAGTAGGGGGACTTTTTGGGGCCTTGGCCACCGGGATCTTTGCCTCTACGGCCTGGAATCCAGGCGGGGCTGATGGGCTCATCTTCGGTGGGATCAAGCAGTTCTTTATCCAGGTCCTCGGTGCCGGGGCAGCCGTGGTCTATGCCTTTGTGGCCAGTGTTATTCTCTTCAAGATTGTTGAGGCCTTTATGGGGCTCAGGGTCTCTAAAGAGGAAGAACTCCAGGGTCTGGACCTCTCTCAGCATAGCGAAACCGGCTACTCCCTTTAGTTTCTTCTGGCCCCCGGCGCTTGACATCCCAAGTGTCGGGGGCTAATTTAGAAACGGTATAAATTTTATTTGGGTTTAAGCTCCTGCTCCTGTGTCCTTCCCTGATCTTAAGCGCCGATTGTGTCGCCAAAAAGAACAATTCCGGGAGTGTAAATGCCCAGCCTTAAGGATGTCTTTGAGGAGATAAATTCCGGCCGTCTTTCGGCTATGGTCTTTACTTGGCGGGGGATGATGATCATTGAGCATGTCGATCCCCGGACTTGGTTTATCTCTGGTCGTCTTCGGCGTACTGGTCAGGCTTTAAGGCTCCCTGGCCGTCCGGGGCTGGAGGTAATCATCCGTCAGGCAGGCTATAGATCTCAAAGAGATAAATCTCTAGAGGAATGAAAAACAGGGTCTACATTGCCCGAAAAAGAGTTGGTTCGAAGACCTACTATTTTATTCGCCAATCTTATCAGGACAATGCCTGCGGTCTGTGGCGGAGTCGGGATCTTTTTGCCCTCGGTCAAGATCCCTCTCGCTTTATTATCTATCCTGGAGGACATGGTTTTTATCTTGATGAGACCATTGAGGAACGCTTGGCTGCTCAAGGAGTCAAGACCGATCAAATAGAGCTCGAGGAATTGTTTTTCCCTTTTCTTAAGCCCGAGATCAAGCGGGTCATCCAGGATTTTGCTAGGTACTCAGCTCCAAGATCTCGGCGTCTGCCTCGAGGGGAGCAGCTGACTCGGCAGAGTAGTTATCATATTTTTGACCGACGACGCTTGGTCTTCCTCAAGTTTGGTCAGGTAAATGTGGATTCCCTTCTTAAAAGGCCTCTGGTCTTCCTTAACGTCTTGGCCGAGAAGAGTCGAGATGAGATCGAACAGATGATTGAAACCGATGAGGCCATTCTCAAACCCAAGGAAATCCTGGCCTATATTTATGCCTCTTTTGGGCTTTCAGACTACTTTGCTCCCCGCCTGACTAGGTTCGTTCCTGAGGCTCAGGGCCAGGAGGATATGGACCGGATCTTCGAGGAGGCTTTCTGTCGTCTGGCCAATGACGAGGCCTACCGTATGGGACTTGGTCGGGAGGAAGTCCTAAGGGACTATCTCTCCCGTTATCGGATCATGTACTATGATCTCGGCTATCGTCTGCGGCGCCAGTGGGTCAGCTTTCAGCGGGCCCAAGAAGAGGCCCGCCGGCGTCATCTGGCCCCAGAGTTCAGACAGGCCTGCCGGAGGATCGGTCTTAGGGAAGAAGAGGCTCTGAGGATGGACAAAGCAGCCCTTCTTAAATACTTCCGAAGATTAGCCAAAAAGCATCATCCGGATCGAGGGGGGCAACACGAGGAGTTTATCGCCATCAAGAAGGCCGTGGAGTTTATTCTTGTCTATAAGGGTTATCGCCGCCTTTCATAAAAAAGGACATAGCGTAAACTTCCATCTGGGAGTCGGTAAGCGATAAGCCTTTCTGGTGGCGGAAAGGTTTCTCTTTCCACCTCAGCCCTCAGGAGATAGATCAGCCTGCCATGTTCCTGAACATAGGGGTGGGCCAGCCGTAAAAAACGCTCCACAGAACCAAATCCTCGGGAAATTATCGTGGCAAAGCTAGCCAAAGGTAGACAACAATCTTTGCCCAGGTGGCAGGTTTCGGCCTGACAATTTGCGAGCCCCAGTAGTTTAATGATCTCTTTCATAAAAGAGACCCTTTCAGAGACAGCCTCTACCAAAGTAAAATGGATTTTAGGGCGATAGATGGCTCCTAGGAGTCCGGGGATCCCGGCTCCTGAGCCGAGGTCAAGAACTGGACCCTTGGAGATGGTGGCACTTAGGACAATGGCGTCCAGGATCTGGATGAGCCTTTGGGAACGTCTCTTGGCGGCGGTAAGATTGAGCCTTGGGGCGGCTTTTTCAAAGGCAAGTAACCATTGCCAGATAAGCCTAAAGCCTCCTTGGGAAAGTGGCTTTAGACCATAACGATCTGTCCACCGGAAGAGCCGTTTTCGTGCCTCATCCTGATCAATATCCTTGACGTACAGAGACACCTCTAAGCGGCCTTCTCCCTGCCAAGATCTTTTTGATAGTTTAAGGCAGCCCTGATGAAGGCTTTAAAGAGTGGGTGAGGTTCCATGGGACTTGACTTGAACTCCGGATGAAACTGGCATCCTAAAAACCAAGGGTGATCGGCTACCTCGATGATCTCTACCAGCTTGCCATCTGGCGAAGTGCCAGCAATCCTCAGACCGGCCTTTTCTAGAGTTTCCCGAAACTGATTGTTGAACTCGTACCGATGGCGGTGTCTTTCGTATATTTCTGGACACTGATAAGCCTCATGGGCGAAGGTGCTCTCGACGAGCTGGCAGGGATAGGCCCCCAAGCGCATGGTGCCTCCTTTATTTACAGCTTCGTCCCGGAAGACGATTTGTTGCGTCCGGTAGTCAAACCATTCCTTCATCAAGTAGATGACCGGGTAGGGTGTCGTAGGATCGAATTCCGTGGAGTTGGCTCCATGGAGGCCGGCTACATTGCGGGCAAACTCTATAACTGCCAGCTGCATTCCCAGACAAATGCCAAAGAAGGGAATTTGGTGCTCGCGGGCCCAGTTGATGGCCGCGATCTTGCCCTCTATCCCTCGGGAGCCAAAGCCGCCAGGGACGAGAACTCCGTGACAGTCGGCCAATTTTTGGGCTACATTTTCTGGGGTTAACTCTTCAGAGTCAACATAGGTTATCTCTACAGAGGCGCTATTGGCTACTCCACCGTGGACAATGGCCTCATGGAGGCTCTTGTAAGAATCCTTGAGATGGACATATTTGCCAACTACTCCAATGCGGACCTTGTCTTTAGGATGACGCAGACGATAGACGAGATCTTCCCAGTCTTTTAGGATCGGGGTCCGGGTCCAGATATTGAGGAGCTCAAGAACTTTTTCGTCCAGGCCTTCTTTGTGGAAGACGAGAGGGATCTCGTAGATGCAGTCTACGTCTTTGGCCGTAATGACCGCATCTTCATCAACATTACAAAAAAGGGCAATCTTGGCCTTAATCTCTGGGGAGAGAAACTGTTCAGTGCGGCACAGGAGGATATCTGGCTGGATACCAATGGCCCGCAGTTCCTTGACACTGTGTTGGGTGGGTTTGGTCTTCACCTCGCCGGCGGCCCGAATATAAGGGACATAGGTCAGATGGATATAGAGGGTGTTGTCTCGCCCCAGGTCGGCCCGAAGCTGACGGATGGCCTCAAGGAAGGGAAGGCCTTCGATGTCTCCGACAGTACCTCCGATTTCGATAATGGCTACGTCGGCCTCTCCGGAAAGCTGGCGGATGGCAGCTTTGATTTCGTCGGTGACATGGGGGATAATCTGGACCGTGCCTCCGAGATAGTCTCCTCGGCGTTCTTTGGTGATTACTGAATAATAAATGCGACCAGAGGTGTAGTTGTTGCGCTTGCCCATCTTGGCCGAGGTAAAACGTTCGTAGTGACCCAGATCAAGATCGGTCTCGGCTCCGTCGTCGGTGACGAAGACCTCTCCGTGCTGAAAGGGGTTCATCGTTCCCGGATCAACGTTGATGTAAGGATCCAGCTTCTGGAAGGTGACCCGCAGGCCTCGGCTCTCCAGCAAAGCTCCAATGGCCGCTGCCGCTAGGCCTTTACCAAGGGAGGAAAGCACTCCTCCAGTAATGAAGATGAACTTTGTCTGACTGAATTTTTTCCTTCTAGGCATGATTCACTCCTTAGACTTCTCTAGGGCCAAAACTGCCGGGGCCATTCGGGCCTCGGCCAAGATTAGCCCTTCCTGGTTGGTGAGGCGTATCTTTTTTATCTCTCGAGCCTTGAATGACTCCGGCAGGGTGAGAATAAAAGCTGTTCCTTCCATCTTTCCCAGGATTAAAAAAAGCCCTGGTTTGGTAGAGACAAGGACCTTTGGTTCTCCAGAGAGGGCCTCTTTGAGATGGATTCTGAGGGCCAGGGATTCGTCTGGACGTCTTATCAACTGACAGCGTCCCAAGATCTTCCCTCGGGGGCTGATAAGCTCACCCTCAGCCTCCACATCAGCTTTCATCTTTTGGCTCCGATAATTTATGGCAATGAGGGCCAGGATGAATACCAAAAGATAGATGGTGTATTGGCGGCGAAACATTGATCACCTGTTTTTATTTTCCATAACTCAGGATAAGGCCTCCGTCCACAGAGTTGTTTGTCGGTCTATTACCTGGTAGAAAAGGTGGTGCCGTATACCGGTAATCCCTTTCAGGACGACATCGCTTTACAAAAGCCAGCCGCAGATGTCCAGAGGTGAATCAATATGAACAAAGTCGTTCTTTTCTCTGGCCAGCTCTTGGGAGTCGAGCTCCTAGGCCCCAAGGCACTGGTCTCCTGGCCCCCTGTCTCCTTTTCTCCAGACGAAGACCTTTACCTTGAGGTCATAAAAGATGAAACCACGCTGGCTGAGCACCGGGTCAGCCATCTTCAGCACCTGGAAATAGATCTCCCTTCCGGCCAGGAGCTCATCTTGGCCCTTTGGCGAAAAAGGCGCCTAGAGATCTCTGTCTCCTCGACCTTCCATTATACCCCCCATGTGGTCTTTATCTCGGAGAACGAAAGGCGGCATCACCTCTCTTGGGGCAATATAGATTGGCGGGCCGTCAGGGCCGAGCTTAAGGTTACCTTGGGGCTTGCCCTGGAGGAGACGAGGGCCTGCCTTAAGATCCTTCGCCATCCTGATCCGCTGACCAATTTCCCTGAAGAAGAATGGCAGGAAGTGGGTCTTTCCGATCGGGCCCTCGTTTTAGGGCTCATTAAGGCCATTGAGCTCCATCTCCTGGATCAAAGAGGCCAAAGCCTCAAGCGCCTCTTTAGCCTTAGGCTCATAGCCCCTCAGAGGGTGGCCGAAGTTGACCGGGTCTTTATTAGGGTGCCGGAGGAAGAGGCCTATCTTTATCTGACCCGCAAGGTAGTTGAGCCTGATGAGCTTCAGCTTAAGGCCTTCTGGCATATTCCAGAATCTCTAGTTCGCTCCCTGGAGGCTGAGTTTCTTCAGCCACAAGGTCTTCCATTGGCCGAAGTAGATTTTGTCTTAAGACTTTTCTGGGAGACAGAAGAAGGTTTAAAGGAGTTTCGTCCAGAAGAAAGACGGGCCATCGGTCTGGCTCGGGATTGGATCTTTCCCCTTATGCCTTCTGGTCTCTATCAGGCCAAGCTCTCTTTGGAGACCAAAGAAGGGCAGATGCTGGCCGAGGTCTTGGAATCCAATTTCTGCTATCTCACCCCTTCAGAAGAAAGGATTGTTCTTTTGCCCATTGATGAATACCGGCTTTTTACCTACTGGCATCTCGATCAGAAAAGGCTGGCCTCAGAACTTTCCCGTTTTGCCTCTGGCCATGCTCTTAAGATCTTTATTCGTCTCTATGAAGAATTTGCCGGAGAGCTTTATCCGCGTCCGGAAAAAGACATTGAGGTCCACCTGGGGCTGACCAATAATTGGTATCTTCATCTTGAGCCGGATAAATGCTGGCGGGTACAGCTTCTGGCTGTTCGTGATGACGGAAAGACCTTGGAGCTAACTCCTCCTTCAAATCCAGCCCAGACAGGAAGGCTCGCCACTGGAGGCAATCCGGTAGTCTATAAAACGGTTGATCGTCCCCTAGAACATCCGACGATTCGTCCTATAAAGGGGGCCATGGATCCGGCCAACCATTCCATCGGGCTTCTTATCCTCCATCTCCACGCTCATCTTCCTTACCTTCGACGAAGGATAGTTTATGGAGAGGCCGGATACTGGCAACCCATGGGCTACCCTGAGGAGTGGTTCCATGAGGCCTTGGTAGATACCTATATTCCTTTAGTTGATCGCCTGGGAGCTCTGATTAAAGAGGGGGTCGATTTCAAACTCTCCATGGATATCTCTCCGGCCCTCTCCAATATGATGCGCTGTCCCCTTCTTCAGGAAGAGTTTCTCCGCTACATCGAGGCTTTGATCAACCTTGCCCGGGCCGAGGTGGAGCGGACCATGCGAGAAGAGCCTCATTACACTCATGCGGCTTGGGTCCATCTAGAGCGTTTTGAAAGGGCCCGGGAGGTCTTTCTCTCCTGGGGCGGGGACCTTACCCAGGCTTTTAAAGATCTTCAGGATCGGGGCTATCTGGAGATATCTACCTGTGCGGCTACCCATGCCTTTTTGCCTTTTTATCTCTCCCATAAGGAGGGCATTTATGCCCAGGTGGAGACGGCCATAAGAGACTACGAAGAGACCTTTGGACGGGCCCCGGTGGGGATATGGTTACCGGAGTGTGCTTATCATCCAGGCTTAGAGGAGGTCTTGGATCATTTTGGACTGCGCTATTTTTTCAGTGAGACTCACACAGTCCTTTTGGCCGACAGCCCGGTTGAGTTTGGCTACCACGCCCCGGTCTATATTAAGGGTTCCAATGTGGCTATCTTTCCCCGGGATCCTGAGACGGGAAAGCAGGTCTGGAGTGGAGAGGAGGGTTATCCGGGAGATCCAGATTATCTTGAGTTCCACATCAAGGGAGGCCCTTTGCGTTACAATCGGGTCACTGATCGGCGCTCCCAGACAAAAGAGCCTTATAATCGGGACTGGGCCCTTTCTAAGGCCGCTAATCACGCCCAACACTTTATGGAAGGGCGCAATTTCCGGTTTGAATATGTTCGCGGCTGGTATTGGAAAAAACCCTTGACGGTGGCCACTTACGATGCCGAGCTCTTCGGGCACCACTGGTTTGAGGGGCCTGATTTTCTCTATTTTCTCCTTAAAAAAATCTATTACAACCAAAATCAGACAGAACTGATCACCCCGGCAGATTATCTATCCCGTTATCCGACCAACCAGGATATATTTCCTCCGCCGTCTTCCTGGGGAGATAAGGGCACCTTTGACAAATGGATGTACGGTTCGGTGTCCTGGATGTATCGCCATATCCACGAGGCCATCTCCGCCCTTAGGCAGATGAACGAACAGGCAGATTCTGATGAGTACCAAAGACGTATCCTGGTTCAGGCCAGCCGGGAGGTCCTTTGGGCCATGAACAGCGATCTGGCCTTTGTGATCTCTAATGGCCATTTTATAGACCGAATGAAGGAGTTCTTCTTTGAGGCCCTGGAGAACTTTTGGTGGCTTAGGGATCTCTTCTATGCCCATAAGGAGAAGGGGGCGGTTGATGAAGGGGCCTTGAGGCTTCTTGAGATCTCTAGGCCTATATTCCCGGCCCTAAATCCCCAGTGCTTTGCATCAAGGAGGCAAGGATGATCATCCATGGACTGACCTTGGGTCCGTTTGAGGTACGTTGTTATATCGTAGCCTGTAAAGAGACCAAAGAGGCCTTAGTTATTGATCCGGCGGCAGCCCCTGAACTCATCCATTCTCGTCTGCTCGAAGAGGGACTTAATCTGCGCTATATAGTCAACACTCACGGACATGCTGATCATACGGCGGCCAACAGCCCCCTTAAAAGGCTCACCGGAGCTCTCATCGCCATGCATGAGGACGATGATGACTTCTTCCGTCGGCCTGAAAACTATCGTCTTTTCGAGGCCTGGGGATTTGGTCCCAATGAGCCAGCCGACATCCGCCTCAAGGAAGGAGATCGTCTCATCGTCGGGACAGTGGAGCTCCGCGTAATCCATACTCCCGGCCACTCCCCAGGTTCCATTTGTTTATACGGGAGGGGAGTCCTCTTTACTGGAGATACCCTTTTTGTGGGAGCGGTGGGGCGGACGGACCTCCCAGGGGGCAATTTTGAGACCCTACTTAGGTCCATCAAAGAAAAGATCCTTCCTCTCCCAGCGGAGACAGTCATTCATCCCGGACACGACTATGGAGAGGCCCCCACCTCCACCTTGGCCCGGGAAAAGAAGACCAATCCCTACATTGTTGAATTCATCCTCGGAAGATGACCGGGGTTGATCTTCTCGGATACTTAGCTGGCTTGATAACCACCGGTTCCGGTCTTCCCCAGCTGATTACCTCTTACCGTCAGGGTAATTTGAGCGGCCTTGATCTTCGTTTTCTGATTCTCTTTTTGATCGGGATATCCCTCTGGACGATCTATGGCTTCCTGATCAATTCCTTGCCGATAATAATCTTTAACTCCATCACTCTGATGATCTGGATACCTATTGTTGTCCTGAAGGTTCGGGAGCAACGGGAAGATAAATCGTAAAGGTTGATCCCTGGCCCGGTTGACTATAGACCTCTAGGCCCCCACCATGGTGTTGACAAATGGCATAAGAGAGGGAAAGCCCTAGGCCAGAGCCATGCCCTTTAGTGGTGAAGAAGGGGTCAAAGATCTGGCTTTGGGTCTCCTCATCCATACCAATGCCGGTATCACTTACCTGGATGACAATCCTCTCTCCCTGAAGGGCAGAAGAGATGATAATTTTCCCCCCTTGAGGCATGGCTTCTACGGCATTGAAGATCAGATTTACCAGGACCTCCCGGATATCAGAAGGATTGACCATAACCGGAGGAAGGGGCTCAAGGGTGAGTTCTACCTCGATGGGATAGCCCTTTTTGAGGGATTCGTGGCGCCATTTGGGTCGGGTCATGGCTACGGTATCCCGGATGAGTTCGTTGAGGTCTACTGGATGGCGGCTGAGATGTTCTTGTTTTTTCCCAAAGCCCTTCAACCGTTCCACAATGGCCAGCCCGTCTTTAAGGGCCATCTCCAGGCTCCGGAATTCTTCTTCATACTGATCGCCTATCCGGCGTTTTAGGACTACCAGATGGGCCTTAAGGGCCGAGAGGATGTTGTTGAAGTCGTGGGCAATCCCGGCGGCCATCTCTCCAAGGGCTCGGAGCTTTTCGGCCATCCGGAGCCGTTCCCGAAGGCGTTTAGTCTCCAGGCATCTTCTTACAGCATGAAGGAGGTATTCGTTCTCAAAGGGTTTGGGTATAAAGTCGGCCACTCCCTCTCTTACCGAACGGATGGCATTCTCCAACTCTGCATAGGCCGTAAGGACAATGATGGCCGTCTCCGGGAGTTCTCTTCTTATGGGAGCGATGAGGTCAAGACCGTTTATGTCCGGGAGGCTGATATCAAGGATGATGACCTCTGGATGCCAACTGGAGACTTTTTTAAGGGCCTCGGCCCCAGTGAGAGCTATCTCGGCCCAGAAACCATTCCGCTCCAGGATCCGACGAAGGATCTCAGCGGTGTCTAGATAATCCTCAACAATCAGAACCTTACCGGCTCTGCCCTTCACCTGTGGCCTCATCTGGTAAGACAATCACAAAGGAGGTTCCCTCTGCTGAAGAACTCACTGTGATGCTTCCCCCGTGGCCTTCAACTATCCTCTTTACAATGGCCAGCCCTAGACCTGTGCCCCCCCGGCTTCGGTCTGCTTGATAAAAAGGCTCAAAGACCCGATCCAGGTGTTCTTCTGGAATCCCCACCCCGTTGTCTTGGATCTCTAGCCTGATGAAGCCAGTTCCTTTCTCTGCCTTGATTATGACCTGTCCCTTGTTGTCTGTAAATCGGAAGGCGTTCGATAAGAGGTTAACAAAGACGGCATGTAAACGATCTGGATCGGCAAAAATAGTCATCTCTTTGGGGATATCCAGGACAACTTTCCTTTGTCCCCTTAAGGAAGACAGCTCCAGTAGACATTCTTCAATCTGTTCTTTCAGGTTGATATTCTCCCGGTCCAGGTCAGATCTTTCTTCTAATCTGACCAAGGCTAACATGTCCTCGACCATCTTGTGCATCTGATTGACATTTCTTTGAATAGCTTCCAGTATCTCTCGATGGTCGGTAGTTAGGTCCTCTTTTTCGTACTGGAGGATAAAATCTACGTTTGCCTTGATAGCAGTAAGGGGAGTCCTCAATTCATGGGAGGCCGTCTGGATAAACTGGGCCTTTATGTCGTGTATCCTTTTTAATTCTTCATAGGCGCGCTGTAACTCCTGGACCGATTGCTCAAGGGCTATGGTCCTCTCCTTGACCCGTTCTTCGAGGCTGCGGGTATAGGTTTCAAGCTGCTTGCGGGAGCGCTGGATCTCGCCGAGCATGGTGTTGAAGGCCTGGGTGAGTTCGCCTATCTCCCCTCCGCCCTCATTGTTAATAAGGCCAGGATCAACCCCCCGGCTTATACTCCGGGCGGCAACAGTCAGCTTTTTAAGAGGTGAGGAGACATAAAGGGAGAAGATATAGGCCACCAGAATAGCCACCAGATTGACCGAAAGGGTTAAAAGGCCAGCGGTATTTCTGATGTGTTTAAGATCTTGCCGGATCCTCCAGTAGCTAAGCCCCACGGCCACATAACCAAGCTGGACGGTTCTCTGGGGAGGGACTCCGAGAAGGTCTTCTTCATCTCCGGTGCCAAATGGTGCCTTTACCAGGGCATAAGATACCAAGAATTTCTCTTTGCCGGCCTTCCATTGGCGGATCAAAAAAAACTTCTCCTTGAGTTCCCTTGGGGCTAAGGCCAGTTCTCCAGGAACAATGCCTACATGGGCGATGATCCTCCCTGAGTCCTCAGCCACAAAAGCGAATGAGAGATCCCTTTCTCTCAGAAGACTCTTCAAGAGGAGGTCGAGGCTTTGGCGATCACCGGTAGCCAGCCCATAAAGGCTACTTCGGGCCAGATCCCTGACCAGGATTCGGGCGCGGGAGGCAAGATCTCGGTAACGGTGTTTTTTCTCATAGTAGAGATAATAGGAGCTCATGATCAGACTGTTTATAAGAATAAGGGCCGTGGTGAGAATCAAGAAGTTTGTCCTTAAGGAAAGACGTAGAAATCTACTCAATGACAGCCACCTTATTCAATATCTTTTGGGGCATTTTAAGGCCGATCAAACGGGCCGTTTTGATATTGATTATCGGCTGGGTTGTCCTGGGGGGCTGAAAGGGTTGGGGAGGGATCCGACCTTCGAGGATCATCTGACCTAATTCAGCCGTCTGGTTGGCCAGATCCTTCCAGTCCCAGTCAAGGGAAAGCACAGCTCCGGCCCCGGCATAGTTGCGGGATATCCCCACCAAGGGCAAGGCATGTTCGATGCTGAAAAGTATAATTCGGGGGATGGTGGCCGGATTATAGATCTCGAAATCTGGTAGGGCAACAAGGAGCTCTGCCTGACGGGCCAGATCCAGAAGGGCTTGATTGAGGGACCGAAGGGTTCTTACCTCGATGAAGACTACCTTGAGGCCAAAATTGGGCGCCTTCTTGACAAAGTTTTTAAGCCGCGGACAAGATTTAGGTGAACAGAGAAGACCGACAGTCTTTACTTCGGGAAAGATTTTTTTGAGCCAGATAAAGATGGTCTGGGGATCAAAGAAGAGCTCTATGCCGAAGAGCCTTCCTTCTCGGGCTGCCCGGGAAGCCTGGATCTTTTCGTTGGCTACAAGAACCGTGCTAAAGATTACCGGCTGATCTATGGCCAGGTTGACAACGGCCTCAGTGGCCTTTGTCCCCAAGGTGATGATTACTCTGGGGGCTTTTTCCTGAATCCTGGCCTCCAGGATCTGGCGATCTTCTTCCAGATTGATCACAGCCACTGATCTTCCTGCAAGACAGGAGATAAGGTAGTGTTCTACTCGGTCATAGATAAGAGCTTCTTTGGTCTTAATAATCAAAAAGGCCGGTCCTTCCCCCCGGGCCCAGGAGGCCAAAACGACAAAGAGACCCAGGGGCAAAAAGAGCCAAAGTCTAGAAATGATAGTCAATCTTTGCCTCAAACCAGGTTCCCAGCCTTTCTCCAGATGGATATTCCTTATGGACGTCGTTAAAAAGATTGTGGACAGTGAAGGAGATTTTTAGGGGGCCTTTGTGGGGCTGATAGCCCAGGGTGAGGTTGACCAAGAAATAAGGGGAGAGTCCCTTCCAGAGGTAGCGGTTCAGACGACGGTCTCGGATGCTGTAGCCACTGTCATCCTGAAGATGCAGAAGGATTTCCAGCCACCAACCCTGGGGCGCCAAATACCGGATCTGACCATTTAGCTGATGCTGGGGAACTGGGCCAAAGACGGTTTCTTTGACCTTTTCTCCCCAGACGTACTGATAGTTGGCCCGAAAGAGCCAGAAGGCCCCTGGTCTTAAAGAAAGTTCCATTTCTCCCCCGTATTGGTCCAGGGAAAGAAGGTTGGCCCGATGGACGTAGAGAGAGCCGGAGTCAACCTCTACCGTCGATCCCAGGACGTCTTGGTAGCGGTTTCGAAAGAGACTTATTCCCAGATAAAGATTCTTAGATAGCCAGGCCTGGTAGGCTAGTTCATAACTTTTAAGCCTTTCTGGACGCAGATGGCGATTGCCAACTTCATGGATCCAAGGTCGGGGGTGAAGATCTTCATAAAGTTCAAGATAAGTGGGGTCTTTATAGGCTGTGCCTGCTGAGAATCGTAAGGACTGCCCTGGGGCCAGAGAGTAGATGATACTTATCCGTGGGAAGGCCTTGTTGCCGGTTTCAGGATGGTGGCGAAGCCTCAGCCCGGTCCAAAGAATAAATCTCTGGCCGAGATGGGTTTTGTATTCACCAAAGAGGCTATAAATGAATTGGCTGTATCTTCTTAAGGCATAGCCAGTACTGTAGGTATTGTAGCGGCTATTTAGACCCAAAAGGAGCCATTGTCCTGGACTCGGGTGGAGGCCCTTTCGGAGACAAAGATCAAGATAATCAATGTTGATCCAGTTCCTAAAGAAGTCTTGGTAGCGAAATTCCTCTTCAAAGGTCTGCCAAGAGGCTTCCAATTCTAAAGATCCCTGATGATATTCGGCTCGGAGAAAGGAGTTAAAACCCTGGCGATCGGTCTCGGCCCGGTTGGGTATGGCGAAATAGGCAAGGGCTCCTCGAGAGAGCCCCCCAGAGAGGGAGACTGTTCCAGAGCCTAAGTCCCGATGGATATAGCCGTAGATTTTTTTCATTCGCCGGGCCCGGTCTTCATGATCCGAAAAAGATCCCACCTCATCCCAGGAACCAGATAGATAAAAATTTCCCCAGGTCCTTTGCTCTGTAAGGGCCAAGCTGTATTGATGGCGGTAAGGGATCCCCGGCCTTAAGGTCAGACGGGAGTAGGTCGGAGGCTTCCTGGTGATAAGGTTAATGACACCTGAGTAAGCGTTGGCTCCATAGAGAATGGACTGCGGCCCACGGACTATCTCTATTCTTTCAAGATCTTCAAGATCAACGGGAAGATAACTCAGGAGATTGTCACCAGCAAAGTCATTGTATATGGGGCGGCCGTCAAGAAGGATGAGGATATTGTTGGCGTGGATACCGTTTACTCCTCGCATGCCCACCGCTGCTTCGGCTGCTCCAGTCTGAAAGACGGTTACCCCTGGGCTGAAACGTAGCAGTTCAAAGATCTCGCTGACCCCAGAGTATTCAATGTCTTCTCGATCAATGATGGAGATGGCATAAGGGGCCTCTGTAAGGGGTAGGGGGAGCCTTGATGGAGAGAATACCCGGGGGACATTCAAGAGCTCAAATTCTCCTCCTCCGGCCCAAGAGGCTGAAAGACCGCAAAAATAGAGGAACAAGGATAGAGTCCAGGCAGTTTTTAAGAATGATCTCATCCTGGAGATCAAACAATCTTAAGGCTCAGGTCCACTGCCGGGGCCGAATGGGTCAAAGCCCCGATCGAGATGATGTCTACTCCGGTCTCGGCAATGGCCCGGACATTTTCAAGGTCCACTCCACCTGAGGCCTCAAGGATGGTCCCCGGGGCCCTTTTTCTGACTAAGGAGACCGCCTTCCTAAGGGTATCAAGGTCCATATTATCCAGAAGGATGGCTGGAGCCTGGGCCTCAATGGCTTCTTCTAGCTCCCGAAGACTTTTTACCTCTATCTCAATGAGATAGACGTGAGGGAGCCGCTTGCAGGCCTGTTCCAAAGCCTTCTTTACCGAGCCACAGGCCTTGATGTGGTTGTCTTTGATAAGGACTCCATCAGAGAGTCCAAAGCGATGGTTGTGCCCACCACCGACCCGAACGGCGTGTTTCTCCAGGATCCGAAACCCGGGGAGAGTTTTTCGGGTATCAACTATTCTTACTGGAAGCCCTTTTACTTTCTCTACAAACCTTCTGGTAAGGGTGGCCACACCGGAGAGGTGTTGCAGGAAATTAAGGGCCACCCGTTCGGCCATAAGAATGGAGGCAATCTTCCCCTGGATCTCAAGGATTCCTTCCCCCTCGACCACTTCCTCCCCCTCCCGGACAGGGCCTGAGACCTCAAGGCTACTGTCTACCTGCCAAAAGACCTCCCTGGCCACACCAAGGCCGCAGACCACCAGAGGGGCCTTGGCTCTGATGATGGCCTTCCCCTCTTGGTCTGGGGGGATCAGGGCCATAGTGGTTACATCTCCGTGGCCAAGATCTTCCTTGAGGGCCTGGGAGACCAGTTCTTTAAAAAGGACAGGGGCGGGTTGCTCCACCTTTAGCTCTCGGCCTCCTTAAGGAGAACGATGTTTTTCTCAATCCGTTCAAGCCGTTCTTTAAAGGCGGCCAGACGATCCTTTTCTTTGGCCACGATCTCTTTGGGAGCCCGGGATAAGAAGTCCTGATTGGCCAGCTTCTTCTCCGATTTGGCCAGATCCTTGAGGATCTTTTCCTTCTCTCGTTTAAGTTTCTTGAGCTCGGCCTCTATGTCGACCAATCCTTCAAGGGGGACAAAGATCTCTGTCTCTTCAAGGATGGCTGCCGCTGCCCCTTTAGGTCTTTGTCCGGTCTTCCAAAGGACCAGCTCTTTTACCCGGGACAGGGATTTGATGATTTCGGAAAACTCCGCAAAGAGTCTTTGATGTTCTTCTTTTTCGGCCTTAATGATGGCCTGAATCCAGGCTGAAGGATGGATGCCGCAGTCGGCCCGGATACTTCTTATGGCCGTAATGATCGCTTTGATTCTTTCGATCTTGGCCTCGGCCTCTTCATTGACAAAGGCCTGATCTGTCCGAGGATAAGGAGCAATCATGATGGATTCTTCACGGCCTGGGAGATGGTGCCAGAGTTCTTCGGTCACAAAGGGAATAAAAGGATGCAGGAGCCTTAGGGAAGTCTCGAGAACTTTAAGAAGAACGTTCTGGGCCTCCTGGCGAGCTGGCCCTTCTTCAGAAAGTGGTCCCTTGCTCATCTCCAGATACCAGTCACAGAACTCGTGCCAGAAGAAGTGATAAAGGGCCAGGGCAGCCTGATCGAACTCATAGGCCTCAAGGGCCTTCCTGACCCGGGCCTTGACCCTTTCAAGCCGGGAGAGGATCCAGGCCGAGGGAAGGCTCAACTGTTGAGGGCTGAGTTTACAGGGAGAAAAACCCTTTAAATTCAAGAGGACAAAGCGGGAAGCGTTCCAGATCTTGTTTATGAAATGGCGATATCCCTCAATCCTGGCCTCAGACAGGCGAATATCCCTTCCTTGGGCAGCCAAAGCGGCCAAGGTAAAGCGAAAGGCATCAGTGCCATATTTTTCCATCACCACCAGGGGGTCGATTACATTGCCCTTAGACTTACTCATCTTCTGGCCCTGTTCGTCCCGGATGAGGGCATGAAGGTAGACATCGCCAAAGGGGACGGTTCCCATAAAGTGGATTCCCATCATCATCATCCGGGCTACCCAGAAAAAGAGGATGTCAAAACTGGTCACCAAGACGCTGGTGGGGTAGAAAAGCCGGAGATCTTTGGTCTTCTCTGGCCAGCCCAAGGTAGAGAAGGGCCAAAGAGCCGAAGAAAACCAAGTGTCAAGAACGTCGGTCTCCTGACGAAGCTCTTTGTGGCCACAACGGGGGCAGGTTGAGGGATCTTCCCTGGAGACGATCATCTCTCCGCAGGCCAGGCATTCCCAGGCTGGAATCCTATGGCCCCACCAGATCTGTCGACTGATGCACCAATCACGGATGTTGCGCATCCAGTCAAAGTAGGTGTTGAGCCACATGGAGGGGATGATTCTGGTTTGTTCATATTCGACAGCGGCCGTGGCCGGAGTGGCTAAAGGTTTTATCTTGATAAACCACTGCTTGGACAAAAGGGGTTCGACTACCGTCTTGCAACGATAGCAATGGCCCACCATGTGTTCATAGGCCTCTTCTTTTTCTAGAAATCCCTGGTCTTTTAGATCCATAAGCAGGCGTCTTCGGCACTCATAACGGTCAAGGCCGGCATAGGGGCCGGCGGCTTCGGTCATCCGGCCGTGGTCGTCGATGACCTTAACGGCTGGTAGCTGGTGCCGCTGGGCGATTTCAAAGTCGTTGAAGTCATGGGCCGGAGTGATCTTGACCGCTCCTGTGCCGAAATCTGGATCCACTGCCGGGTCAGCAATAATAGGTATTTCTCGGTCAAGTATTGGCAACCTAATCTTGCAACCGATAAAGCCCCGGAAACGCTCGTCTTCAGGATTAACCGCTACAGCCGTGTCTCCAAGCATGGTTTCTGGCCTAGTGGTGGCCACAACAATGGCCCCTTGGGTATCAATTAGAGGATATCTTATATACCAGAGATGTCCCTTGAGGGATTCAAACTCCACTTCAATGTCGGCCAGGGCTGTAAGGCATCGAGGACACCAGTTGATGATATAGTCGCCTCGATAAATGAGACCTTCTTCATAGAGGCGGCAGAAGACCTCGCGAACGGCCCGAGAGAGGCCTTCATCCATGGTAAACCGAAGCCGGCTCCAGTCGCAGGAGCACCCCAGACGTTTTAGTTGCTCGATGATTCTGTGGCCGTACTGTTCTTTCCACTGCCAGACCCGTTTTAAAAATTCTTCTCGCCCTAAATCATGGCGGCTTAACCCTTCTTTGGCTAGCTGGCGTTCGACTACATTTTGGGTGGCAATACCGGCATGATCCGTCCCTGGCACCCAGAGGGTATCATAGCCGTCCATGCGTTTATAACGCACCAGGATGTCCTGAATGGTGTTGTTGAGGGCGTGGCCAATATGAAGGGAACCAGTGACATTGGGCGGAGGGATAACGATTGAGAAGCGGGGGCGCTTCTCATCAAGACTGGGTTTGAAGAACCCCTTTTCTTCCCAATAGCGATACCATTTCTCCTCCACTCCTCGAAAATCGTAAGCCTTGGGTAACTCCGACGGACTCAACGTGACCTCCTTTTCAGCAGGATAGTGTTGAGAATGATCAAATCACGGAATATAGCAACCTTAGTCTTTAATGTCATCGTTTCATTGTCCTTGACGCCTGAATTTCAATTCATTATGGTGCCTGAAATAGATTCCCAGTAAAAGGGGGCGCCTATGGAGGTCGGTAAGGTCCGCAATTTCGTCTTTCTTGCCCAAAGCGGTGCCGGAAAAACTCAACTGGCTGAGGCCATGCTCTTTTTGGCCGGGGTAACCAAGCGGCTGGGTAAGGTTGATGAGGCTACGAGTATCCTAGATTACGAGCCCGAGGAGCAGAAACGCAAGATCACCATCTCCACGGCAGTGCATCATCTTGATTGGAAGAAACACCAGCTTTTTCTGCTGGACACCCCAGGAGAGGACAACTTCCAGGCCGAGGCTCGTCTGGCGGCCAGGGTAGCGGACAATGCCGTCTTTGTCATCGATGCCACTGATCCTGTCAAGGTTCAGGCTGAGAAGGCCTTTGCCTTGGTCAAAGAGTTTGGGCTTCCTTGTGTCCTTTTCGTCAATAAGATGGATCGAGAAAGGGCCGACTTTGACAAAGCCCTTGAAGCCGCTGGTAATACCTTTGGTGTAAGGACGGTTCCAGTGGCTCTTCCTATTGGTAAGGAGGCAGGATTTAAGGGCATCGTTGACCTCATCTCCTATAAGGCCTTGGTTTATCCTGATGATGAATCGGGCAAGTTTCAGGTGGTTGATATCCCTGGTGACCTCAAGGACCGGGCAGAGGAGCTCCGGGCTAACCTCATTGAATTTGCTGCCGAAAGTGATGATGTTCTCCTGGAAAAATTTCTTGAAGGAGAGGACCTTACAGCCGAAGAGATAGCCGCTGGCCTAAAGGCAGGGATTACCTCGGGGGCCTTTGTTCCGGTCTGTTGCGGTTCGGCTCTCAGAAACATAGGACTTCAACTCCTTCTTGATCTTTTGGTTTCCTTTATGGCCTCGCCCGAGGATCGCGGTTTGCTTAAGGGAAAGAATCCGGCCTCTGGCCAGGAGGAAGAACGTCCTCCATCCCCCGAGGCCCCGATTTCGGCCTTTGTCTTTAAGACTACGATTGACCCTTATGCTGGGAGGCTTTCTCTGGCCCGGATCTACTCTGGTGTCCTTCGGCCCGATGGCACTCTTCTAAATGCAAATAAAGATTTCCAGGAGCGTTACAGCAATGTCTTTATCCCGGAGGGTAAGGGGCAGAAACAGGTCTCGCAGGCCGGCCCGGGGATGATTATCGCCCTGGCCAAGCTTTCTGAAACTAGGACGGGACATACCCTTTGCGATCCCAAGGCCCCAATAATCTATCCTATGCCGGAGATGCCCTATCCGGTAATAACCTATGCCGTTCATCCAAAGACTAGGCAAGATGAGGAAAAGATTGCAGGGGCCCTTTCCAAACTTCAGGAAGAAGACCCCACGATCCAAGTTTCTCGAGATGAAGAGACCAGGGAGCTTCTTCTCTCGGGACTGGGGCAGATCCACATCGAGGCCACCGTAGAAAAGCTTAAGAGAAAGTATGGTGTGGATGTGGATCTTTCTCTGCCCAAGATTCCCTTCCGGGAGACCATCAAATCTGCCAAAAAGGGGGTTATCTATCGCCACAAGAAACAGACTGGTGGTCGGGGGCAGTTTGCTGAAGTCCACTTCGATATCTCCCCTTTGCCTCGTGGAGAGGGGTTTGAGTTTGAAGAGGCCCTGGTAGGAATGAATGTACCTCGAAACTTTGTCCCGGCGGTAGAAAAAGGCATTCGCGAGGCCATGGAGAGGGGTCCCTTGGCGGGTTTTCCTGTGGTGGATGTCAAGGTTCGTTTCTATGATGGTAAGTCCCACGAGGTTGATTCCTCAGAGATGGCCTTCAAGATTGCGGCTATCATGTGCTTCAAGAAGGGGGTTTCAGAGGCCAATCCGGTGATCTTGGAGCCCATTATGGAGCTTGAAATCACTGTTCCTGATGCCTACATGGGAGATGTCATCGGAGACCTCAATGCCCGCCGGGGGCGGGTCCTGGGAATGGACGCCAAAGATGGTTGCCAGGTTATCAAGGCTCAGGTTCCTCTGATGGAAGTCCAGAAGTATGCTCTGGATCTAAACGCTATTACCGGTGGTCGGGGGCGGTTCACCATGCGTTTTTCTCACTACGAAGAGGTCCCGCCGACGCTGGCCGAAAAGATCATTGCCGCCGCCAAAGAGGAGCAGGAAAAGGAGAAGAAGTAGATGCCTGCCGGGCGATATTCTGCTGGGATTCTGATTATCAGTGACTCTCGATCCTCTGGTCAGGCCGAAGACACCTGTCTTCCTTTGATTAGGGTCTGTCTTAAGGAAGCCGGTTTTAATGTTGTGGCCGAACGGATTATTCCCGATGAGTATGAGGTCATTGTCAACAAACTGGTTGACTGGGCTGATCAAAAGGCTCTGGCCCTGATTGTCACCAGTGGGGGCACGGGGCTTTCTCCTCGGGACGTCACTCCTGAGGCTACCAGGGCCGCTATAGAACGGGAGATCCCGGGGATACCAGAGGCCATGAGAGCCGAAGGTCTTAAGGCCACTCCCCGGGCCATGCTCTCTCGGGCCATTGCTGGAGTACGCGGCCGGACCCTGATCATCAATCTTCCCGGAAGCCCCAAGGCGGCAGAGGAATCTCTTAGGGTGATCCTCCCGGCTCTAGAGCATGCAGTGGCCAAGATTCTGGGAGATACTTCTCCCTGTGCCCATTAGGGCCCCTTTTTCTCAGAGACCTGAAGGCCTTCAGGAAGGGGGCGATGATTCCTGAATTATTCCAGATCACCTTTGCCGCTAGCGGAGTAACCACTTGGATATTTTTGCCCCCTTTAGTGACGTTTTTTCTGGGTTTCTTTGGGGCTATGGCCGGGATTACCGGGGCCTTTTTGCTTTTGCCCTTTCAGATGAGTGTCCTCAATTATGTAAGTCCGGCGGTCTCGGCTACCAATCTACTCTACAATCTTTGGGCCATTCCCGGGGCCCTCTGGCGTTATATAAAAGAGGGGCGAATGAACTGGCCTTTAGCCTTAGTGATGACCTCGGGTACGGTCCCAGGAATGTTTGGGGGCTATCTGCTCAGGGTCTTTTATCTTCCCGATCCCCGCCGTTTTAAGGCCTTGGTTGGAGGAGTCCTCCTTTATCTGGCTGGCCGGCTCTTAAGTGATCTTCTAAGGGGGCCAGGGGACCGTGGCCCGGTGACCAGCGTAGAGACCGTCCATATGGGCCTTTCGAGAATTGTCTTTGAGTACGGTCAGAAGACCTACAGCCTTGATCCGCGTCCGCTTTTTTTAATCTCCTTGGTGGTGGGGCTTATCGGTGGGGCTTACGGAATAGGGGGTGGGGCCATCCTTTCTCCTTTCTGTGTGGCCGTGCTTAAGGTTCCGGTCTATGCTGTAGCCTCGGCCTCTCTTTTTACTACCCTGATGAGCTCTATTGCCGGGGTGATCTTTTATACCTTTGGCCCCTCCTCCGGCCCCCAGACAAGACCTGACTGGCTTTTGGCAGCCCTTTTTGGCCTAGGAGGCCTTTTAGGAACCTATCTCGGGGCCCGGGCCCAACGCTATATCCCCGAGCGTCCTATAAAACTTGGCCTGATGTTGGTCGTCTTGACAGTGGGTCTAAGGTATCTCTTTCAGGCCTTTCCCCTTGTCTTGACCTGGATCGAGCGATAATCTTGCCCCACTTATAGATTCCAGCCGAGGAAAGGAGTTGACTATGCCTACCCAGTTAGAGATAGCCCGCGAGGGGAGGATCACTCCGGAGATGGAGGCCGTTGCCCATGAAGAGGGGGTATCCATAGAAGAGCTTCGGCGTCTGGTGGCCGAAGGCAAGGTTGTCATCTTGAAGGGGCGTTTTAATGAAAAAAAGGTGGTAGGAATCGGTAAAGGTCTGAGGACAAAGATCAATGCCTCTATTGGTACCTCCAGCGAGGTCTGCGATCTTGAGCTTGAGCGCCGCAAGGCCCGGATTGCGGAGGCCACCGGGGCTGATACCTTGATGGAGCTTTCAGCGGCCGGAGATCTTGACCGCATTCGTCAGGAAATTCTAAAAGAAGTTTCGCTTCCGGTGGGTAATGTTCCTCTTTATCAGGCCTTCTGTGAGGCTGCCAGGAAATATGGTTCTCCTCTTCGGCTTGATCCCGAGGAACTCTTTGAACTTATTGAAAGACAGTGTGCCGATGGGATTGCCTTTATGGCCATCCACTGTGGCATAAACCTCTGGAGCCTTGAAAGACTCAAACGCCAGGGATACCGCTACGGTGGGCTTTGTTCCAAAGGTGGGACCTTGATGGTTCAATGGATGTTGGAACACGGTCGAGAGAACCCTCTCTATGAACAGTTTGATCGGGTGGTCTCTATACTTCGTCGCTACGACACCGTGCTTTCTTTAGGCAATGGGATCCGGGCTGGCGCTATCCATGATTCTTTAGATCGAGCCCAGATGGCGGAATTGATTATCAACTGTGAGTTGGCGGAGATGGCCCGGGAGGCCGGCTGTCAGGTGATGGTTGAAGGTCCAGGTCACGTTCCTCTTGATGAGATTGGTCCCAATATCGTCGTCCAGAAGCGGATGTCTGGGGAGGCTCCTTATTATATGCTGGGACCATTGCCCACCGATGTGGGGGCGGCTTGGGACCACGTCACCGCTGCCATCGGAGCAGCCCATTCGGCCATGTATGGGGCAGACCTCATCTGCTACATTACCCCCGCTGAACATTTGGCCCTACCCAACGAGGAGGATGTCGCCATTGGAGTCAAGGTGGCCCGTTTGGCAGCCCACGCTGGCGATGTGGTCAAACTGCGTGGCCGGGCGGATCTAGTCGACAAACAGATCAGCAAGGATCGACGAGATCTCCGCTGGGGACGCCAGTTTGACAACATGCTCTTTGCCCAGGATGCTCGACGTTTGGTTGAAGAAAGGCGTTCTATTGGAGGGCAGGGCTGTTCGATGTGTGGAGACATGTGCGCCTTGAGGCATGCTGCTGACGTTTTTACCCCTTACATAAAGGGAGACAAGATCAATCAATAGAGCCTTTTCCTTGACAGGGGAGCTTTCCATGTTATTTTATGCCCGCGATTTTTCCTGGGAGGTTTGTGTCCATGTACGCCATTGTCCGCACAGGTGGTAAACAGTATAAAGTTGCTCCAGGCGAGGTGATCAAGGTAGAGAAGCTCCCTGGCGAGGTTGGCGAAAGTGTTGAGCTTACGGAGATCCTTCTGGTAGCCGAAGGTGAAGAGGTAAAGATTGGTCAGCCTCTGCTGGAATCCGTTCGGATCAAGGCTACCATTCTTGAACAAGGGCGGCATCCAAAGGTGGTTGTCTTTAAGAAAAAAAGGCGTAAAAATTACAAGAAGAAATACGGGCACCGCCAGCCCTATACAGCCCTGAAGATAGAAGAGATCATCTTAGGCTAGGAGGCAGACTATGGCCCACAAAAAGGCAGGTGGCAGCAGCCGCAATGGTCGGGATAGCGAGAGCAAACGTCGAGGGGTCAAACGTTTCGGTGGCCAGTATGTCAAGGCCGGCAATATCCTCGTCCGTCAGGTGGGGACCAAATTCCACCCAGGATTCAACGTCGGTATGGGGCGTGATTTTACCCTGTTTGCCAAAATAGATGGAGTGGTTACCTTCGAGAGTTATCGTGGACGCCGAGTAGTAAGTGTTTACCCCATGGAGCAGTATCTTCAGAAGATCCAGGAACGGGCAGCCTAGGTAATGTCCTTGGGAGGTTGAGATCAAATGGCCGCCTTCGGGCGGCCATTTTAGTTTGGAGATGGCTGGGAAAAAGGATCCAACTCAGGCTACAGGTCGCTGTCTTAAATGTCGTCACTATTATCTGACCTGGGATCCTCGTTTCCCCCATGGTTGTCGGGCCTTTGGTTTTAAGGCCGCTGGTCCTCCGAGTCAGCTGGTTTTTAAGAGTTCCGGGGTTTCCTGTCAGCTTTTTGAAGCCAAAGGGTCTAGGCGTTAGAGACGATGCGCTTTGTAGATCAGGTAAAGATCAAGGTTAAGGCCGGCCGTGGTGGAGATGGCTGTGTGAGTTTCAGACGGGAAAAGTATGTCCCTAAAGGAGGGCCAGATGGGGGAGATGGAGGTAAGGGGGGAGATGTCATTTTAGTGGCCACTGAACAGCTCCAGACCCTTTACGACTTCCGTCACCGGGCGGTCTTTAAGGCCCGCCCTGGTCAACATGGTCGGGGTAAGAGGCAGACTGGGGCCAACGGTGAGGATCTTATTGTTCATGTTCCTGTAGGGACGGTGGTCAAAGATTCGGAAACCGGGGTTGTCCTTAAGGATTTTACCCGACCTGGTCAGTCCTGGGTGGCTGCCAGAGGGGGGCGAGGGGGGCGGGGGGAGGGGCGGCTGTGGAAGTGCTCCTTTTCCCACGCCCGCCAAGCAGGCTCCCCGATTTGCCGAACCAGGTGAGGCGGGGGAAGAAAAAGATCTCCTCCTTGAGCTAAAACTCATTGCCGACGTTGGCCTTGTGGGCCTTCCCAACGTTGGAAAATCAAGCCTTCTTGCTCGGTTATCAGCAGCCCGTCCCAAGATTGCCGATTATCCCTTTACAACCCTTTACCCTGTTCTGGGAGTGGTCAGCCTTGATGAAGGCGAGAGCTTTGTTGTTGCCGACATCCCCGGTTTGATCGAAGGGGCCCATAAAGGAGTAGGGCTAGGGCTTGATTTTTTAAGGCACATTGAACGAACCAAAATAATCCTCTACGTCCTTGATGCCAGCCGGGGAGAAGAGGTCCTTGAGGACCTTGAGGTTGTCAGAAAGGAGCTGGCCTCTTATCAGTCTAGTCTTCTCAAAAGACCTCAGGCTGTGGCTCTGAATAAAATTGATCTTATTTTCGAAAGACAGGTCTTGGCCTCCATAATTGAAAAATTGAGAAAAGAAGGCTATCCGGTCTTTCTGGTCTCTGCGGCTACCGGAGAAGGTCTTAAAGAGCTTACTTCTGGCCTTTACCGGATCCTTAAGGAAATAAAAGAAGACCGGGAGGCCCTCGTATGAGTAGAGAGTTGAGACTTAAATATCTTAAGATTGTAAAGCGCTTGGTGGTTAAGGTGGGCAGTGCGGTTATTACCGCTGAGGCCGGTCTTAACCGCCAAGTAATAGACAATCTTTCGGCCGAAATTTCACGTTTTGTCCGTCAGGGCTATGAGGTTGCCTTGGTCTCCTCAGGGGCCATAGCCTGTGGACGTCGGAAGATGGGTTTTCACGGCCGTAGTCTTCCTGAGAAGCAGGCCTTGGCGGCCATCGGTCAAAGTGGCCTTATCGAGGCCTACGAAGAGGCCTTTGAGCGATATGATCAAAAGGTGGCCCAGATCCTGCTCACCCGCGAGGATCTAGAAAGTCGGCACCGCTTTTTAAATGCCCGGAATACCCTTGAGGTTCTTTTTGACTGGAAGATAATCCCTATTGTCAACGAAAACGACACCGTGGCAGTGGAAGAGATCCAGTTTGGCGACAACGACACCCTAGCGGCCCTGACAGTTAATCTTATCGGAGCAGATCTTCTGATATGTCTTTCTGATGTAGAGGCCCTTTATGATCAGGATCCCCGTCTCTCGCCCCAAGCCCGGCCGGTTCCCTTAGTTGAAAAAATAGACCAGAGGATTGTCGAGATGGCCGGGGACAGACCAGGAAGGCTTGGCCGGGGGGGTATGGGGACCAAAATTCGGGCGGCTCGGATGGTTACCTCGGCTGGGGTTCCTATGATTATTGCCGGTGGCCGGATCCCCGGAATATTGGAGAGGATATTTGCCGGCGAGGATATAGGAACCTTTTTTGCCCCCTCCAGACGCAGGCTATCTAGCCGCCAGTACTGGATTGCCTATAATCTTAAGCCATCTGGAGTAATCGTCATTGATTCTGGGGCCCGTAAGGCTTTAGAAGAGGAAGGGGCCAGTCTGCTTCCCGTTGGGGTCAAAGCCGTAAGTGGAGAGTTTCCTCGGGGAGCTTGTGTTGAATGTCGTGATGAACAGGGACGAAGGGTGGCCCTTGGCCTTAGCAATTATTCAGCCGCGGAGATAAGAAAGATTCTCGGTTGTCGAAGTTCCGAGGTCTGTCGACGTTTGGGTCTAAAAACGTCTCCCCCGGAGATTATTCATCGAGATAACCTCGTCTTGGCTGGGGACTGTCCATCTTGAGCCTTTCCCTCTGGTTGCTGCTTTTTGAGAGGCGTGTTAGTTTGGGGCCGCCATGAAGGCCAGGATTGATTACGAAAACCTCCTTAATCCGGCCCAATACGAGGCCGTAACCACCCTTTATGGCCCGCTTTTGGTGATTGCCGGGGCCGGTTCAGGGAAGACTAGGACTTTGGTCTACAGGATGGCCCGGCTGGTGGAAGAGGGTGTTGCCCCGGAGAATATCCTCCTCCTTACCTTCACTCGGAAAGCGGCCACTGAAATGCTCCGTCGGGCGGCGGCCCTTCTTTCTGAGGGCCGCTGTGAGGAGGTTATTGGGGGTACCTTTCACAGCCTCTCCCACCTTATGCTTCGTGAATACGGCGGTCTTTTGGGTCTATCGCGGCACTTTACTATTCTGGATCGAGGGGATGCCGAGGATGCCATTAATCTCTTGAGAAATGCCTTGGGATTTTCCGAACGGGGGCGTCGTTTCCCGAAGAAGGAGACCATTGCCGCCATCTTCAGTAAGGCTGTCAACAAAATGCTGAGTCTAGGAGAGATCATCGAGGCCGAATACCCTCATCTTCTAGGCGATGTGGAAGATCTGGCCCGCCTTTTCCGCCATTACGTCCAATATAAACTGGAACATCAGCTACTAGACTATGATGATCTTCTTGTCTACTGGCGGCGAATTCTGGTTGAATTTCCTCAAGTACGGGAGGCTGTTGCCGAACGGTTTCGTTTCATTATGGTGGATGAGTATCAGGATACCAATTTTCTTCAGGCTGAAATCGTACGTTTTATGGCCGAAGGCCACGAGAATGTTATGGTTGTAGGGGATGATTCCCAGTCCATCTATTCTTTTCGGGGGGCTAACTTTCGCAATATTCTCGAGTTCCCCAGGCTGTTTCCCGGGGCCAAGATAATCAAACTGGAGGAGAATTATCGAAGCACCCAGCCCATTCTTGATTTGGCGAACGCTGTAATCGCCAAGGCCAAGGAAAAATACACCAAATGTCTTTTTACCAAAAATTCTGGGGGCGAACCTCCCGTTGTTTTTAGGGGACGGGATGAGGCTGAACAGAGTCGCTTTGTCGCCCAGAGGATCCTGGAGCTTCGGGAAGAAGGGATTGACCTCTCTGATATTGCTGTTCTCTTTCGCTCAAGCTATCACTCCTTTGATCTTGAGTTGGAGCTGGCTAAGCGGGATCTACCCTTTGTCAAACATGGGGGAATGAAACTTATCGAGACAGCCCACATAAAAGATGTCATTGCCCATCTGAGGGTGATCCTTAACCCCCTAGATATGCTTTCCTGGAACAGAATCCTTCTCCTTATCGAGGGGGTGGGGCCTAAAACCAGTCAGCAGATCATTAACTACCTCCGCTACAGCTCTGAGCCCATCGAGGCTTTGGCCGGATATCCGGCTAAGGCCGCCATTCGAGAAGGAATTTTGCGTCTTTCCCGAACCCTTACGGCCATGGCCCAAAAGGGCTTTTCGCCAGAGGAACAGTTAGAGATTTTGTCCGAATATTATCTGCCAATTCTCTCTCGAGTCTATCATGATGATTATCCCAAACGAGAGAAGGATCTCGAACATCTCCTCTCCATTGTAGGCCGTTACGAGACTCTGGAAGATTTTTTAGCAGATCTTGCCCTTGAACCCCCTGAGGCCAGCGTGGCCGCCGTAGAGCCTTACGAGACTGATAAAGAATGTCTCGTGCTCTCGACTATTCATTCTGCCAAGGGGCTTGAATGGCATACGGTCTTTGTCATCTCGCTCGTCGAAGGCCGTTTCCCTTCGGGCTATTCCCTTTCCCGAGAAGAAGATCTTGAAGAAGAACGTCGGCTTTTCTATGTGGCGGTAACCAGGGCCCGAGAACGTCTTTTCCTTACCTATCCGGGAACCATTTATATCCCAGGAGAGGGACGAACCATTGCTAAACCATCTCGCTTTCTGGTCGAATTGCCAGCCAAACTGAGCCGCAATTGGCATGATCTCTCCGAGAGGCAGCCGGCTGTTTTGAAAGAGAGCCCACCGTTTTTGGAAGCCTCTGCTCCGGCCTTCCAGCCGGGAGAATGGGTCAAACACCCTGTCTTTGGGGCCGGTCAGGTGAGAGGAATGGCCGATCAAGATAAGGTAATCGTTAATTTTGAGGCGGCCGGAACCAAGACCCTTCATCTTAAATACGTCAAATTAGAACGCCTGGCCCCATGACCTTTGAACAGGCCTGCTCTTTTCTTAATTCATTTCAGTTTCATGGGATGAAACTAGGTCTGGAGCGTATTACCGCTCTCTGTAAGGCTCTTCGCAACCCGCATCTTTCTTATCCGGTGATCCACATTGCTGGGACCAATGGTAAGGGATCTACCGGGGCCATGCTGGCCCGAATGCTTCAGGAATCTGGCTATAGAGTGGGTTTTTATTCCTCTCCCCATCTTTTTTCGGTAAGGGAACGTTTTCGAATCAATGGCCGGGAGATCTCTCCAGATAGTTTTGCCCGGATTATGGGGGAACTACATAGACTTATTGCTTCCGGCTACAAGGCCACTTATTTTGAGTTGACCACGGCTTTGGCCTTCAGGTGGTTTGCGGATATGGAAGTCGAGCTGGCGGTGGTGGAGTGTGGCCTGGGAGGCACTTATGATGCCACTAATATCGTCCGGCCTGTCCTTTGTATAATTACCAATGTAGGGCTGGATCATCAGGCCTACCTTGGAAACAATAAGCGAAAGATCGCCAGAGACAAGGCCGGAATCATCAAAGAAGGCTCTTCAGTGATAACGGGGGCCAGGGGAGCCGCCCTTGAGGAGATCGCCTCTTGTGCTCAGGCCTCTAAGGCTAGACTTTACGTGGCTGGATGTGATTTTAGGGCCTGGGGCCGGAAACGCCTTTATTTTTCTTTCCCCGATTTGGGTGTTTCTCGACTAGGGCCTCTGAATTTGGGGCTTAAAGGCAGGTATCAGTTTAGAAATGCATCTTTGGCCCTGGCGGCCATCCATCTCCTTAAAGAGAAGGGGTATGAAAATGTAAGTCCTTTAGGGGTGAAGAAAGGCCTAGAGAGAGCTTGCTGGCCTGGCAGATTCGAAATTGTCGAAAATAAAGGGCGAAGGATTATCCTCGATGGGGCCCATAACCTCGATGGTATCCGGGCCTTGAAACAAGAAATCCTGGCCCAGGGATTCTCTAGGGATCTGGTTCTTCTGTTTGGAGCCACTGATGAAGGGGGCGATAAACCATATTTTAAGATGCTTAAAGTTTTAGCAGAAATCGCCTCAAAAATAGTTATTACTGTGCCTCAAGGGCCCCGCAAACCAGTATCCCTTAAGATCTGGAAGATGGCTTTGCCGTCTATTGTCTCTGAAAAACAGGTCTTCCTGGAAGAAAATCCTTTAAAGGCTTTAAGACTTGCCCAAGCAAACCTCTCCCCCTCAGGGGGCCTTCTCGTGTGCGGCTCTCTTTATCTGGTCGGCCAGATAAGGAAGGCCCTTATACCTTAAGGGCCTTGATCCTTTCTTGAATCTGATTAACCCGCTCCTGGATCCTTTCAATTCGACCTTGTTCAAGATCTTGGTCGATGAGTTCAAGATCTCCTTGGATTTGTTTGAGTTCTTTTCTTACTCGATCCAGGGCTTGGTTGGCAGCTTCGGCTAGAGAATGGAAGCGATCTCCTCGCCTCAATCGAAATACCTGAGAGAAATTACCCTGAGCTACATTCTTGAGGTCTTCCTCAATCCTGTAGATAGGACCTGCAATCTGTTGAGGGAAGAATATGGCGAAGAGTATTCCGGCTCCCAGACAGACTCCCCCTGAGGCCAGAATAACTGGAAGAAGTAGGTCACTGACTCGCCTGATAGTAATGTGGGCCTGGTAGAATGATTCATCGATCCTTTTATGGCTGAAGAAATACATAATCAACAGAGCGATGGATATGGAGACTGCCACTACAAATACGATTCGACTTAGAATCCAGAGCTGAAGATCTCGTTTAACACTTAGATTGAGCTTTTTTCTCTTATGCACTGTTTTGGTTGGCATTTTTAGGCCCCTCGTTAAATTTTAGCGATAGCGTTGACCATGGCAAGAAAGGCAGAGGCTACGGCCTCGTTTGCGAAGAAGATAGGGTTCCTTGGCGGAGTGAGGATTGTGACAACTGGCACAAGTGACTACTCCGTTGAAGACCGGAATCCCCTCAGCGAGCATCCCTTGGCGGAGATGGACATTTACCGGGTGTGTTGCTCCGAGGCTATGGGAATCATGACATTTAAAACAGGCATCAAGCCCGGCGACTACTGGAGGATTAAGGTTTTTATGGTGGCCGGCAGAAGAATTATTCTTTGAGGCGGTCTGTTTTGGGACTGTCCCCAGATGCCAACTAAGGGCTCCATCACTCTTAACCGCCAGAAGGGGTTCCTCATCAGCTGTTTGGTAGATCTCTACAGAGATAATATGGGCCTTTGGGGGAGAAGGAAGAGCAAAGGGGTGACCAACCCTGAAGGAGATCTTGGTCTGACTACTTTGACCATATAGGTCCCTTACCGTAAGCAGACATTGGTAGGTCTTCCCATCCTTTAGACCGGTGAGGGAGATCACCTGATAGGTAAAAAAATCTCCCTCGCTGAATCCCTGAACATCTTGGCAATTTATCTCCGCTTCAGTAGGGATGTCAGTCTTGACACAAATCTTGGCCTCCCACCAGGGGCCATGCTCTAGCCCACACAACTTGGCCTCTAATATGTTGGGTTTGGGGCCTCTAGGGGCATCAGGTAAGGAACTAAGGCTAAGACGTTTTTGGAAAAGAGGATCCTTTGATTCAAAGATCAGATCATATCTCCTTAGCCGACCAGGCAAAAGGATATAAGCTGTTCCCCCCGGCTGATATCTTTCCAGAAACCACTTTACGTTCTTGGTATTAATAGTTTGGTTGCCTTCCTTCGGCCTATCTTGACCGTGGCACACATCACAACGGTCCTCAATAAAGGGAGGATGGACAGAGGAATTGTATTGATCCTCCAATGGATGACATTGGCGACATCTGGCGGCCTGGGCCAGACCGGGAAGAAATACCAAACTTAGGAATACCACTAAAAATAGGACTTTATCGATGTTTTTCTTTTGGTGTTTGTCTTTCATTGTTTACTGATTTACAATCATTCCAAAAGGTTTTCCGCCTAAAATTATCCTGCCAACAGGTTTCTCTGAAGTTATGTCGATAACAATTATTCCTTTGTTACGCCGATCAGCCACATACAGCCATCTTCTCTGTTTATAGGTGGCCATGGTAAAAGGAGAACCCTTTACCCGGATTTTCTTGGAGATGGTAAGTTGCCCTGGGGAGATAACACCTATTGTCCCCTCCTCCTCGTTACTTATATATAATCGGCTACCAGATCCAGAAACTCTAATTGTTCCCCGACCACTACGAATGCGGCCTACCAGTTCGCCATTGTCTAGATTAAAAACACTGACTGTGCCTGGCCGGTATTCCGCAACATAAAGTCGTCCATCTTTTATCCAGAGCCCTCGAGGATCCATAATGCCAGTGAGTTTCCCCCCCTGGGAGAGATCTGCATTAAGGATGTAGACTACCTGATCCGCTGGGGAGGAGACAAAAATCTGTCCCTTTTCCTCCCAATAGAGGATTTCTGAGGGCTGATATCCCAAACGTCTCGAGGAAATAAGCCCTCCGGAGACAAGGTTAATCAGAAGAAGGTAGTGAGCCTGTGGATCAGTAACTACTGCTTGGTTTCCCCCTAGTAGGGCTATAAATTGAGGGCTTATGGCTAACGGGAGAAAAAAGGTATCAATTGTTCTGAAGGTTGAGAGCTCAACAACATTTAAGGCTTTGGCCTTAGAGGCTACAATATAGAGACGATCTCCGGTAAGGGAGATGGCAAGGTCTTTGGGCCCTCCTTCGAGCCCCAAAGATGCCACTACTTGGTTGGTATCAGCCCTGATGGCAAAAAGAGTGTCTATGTCATCGCAAGTAACATAAAGGGTCTCGTCTCGTAAGGGACGCCCTTGGAGACGACCATAGAATTGAGGAATAAAGCTTCTTCCTTGAAGGGAATCCCTGACATTCCAGAAGACAAAAAGAGAAAGGCTCTCTTTGCCCCTGATCCGGAAAGGAATTCTTATCTTTAAGGGAGCGGCCGGAGAATCAAGATGCTCTTCTCCTAGACAGGTATCACTTATCTCTAAAATAAGCCCTTGATATTCTCCTGGAGAGATATTCTTGGCTGCCAAAAATTCTTGAGCAAAATTGGCCGTTGAAAAGACCCGACTTCCCCCTTCAGAGAGAGGGATTTTCTGGCCACTTGATTTGATAAGATAGAGATTTTTTATCCGGAAGCTTACCTCTTCTGGAGGAGGAGCTACGATATTAAGAAAGACATTAATCCGGGCGGCAGACGCCGATCCCCAAAGGGAAAAATAGATCAGTAAAAACAGCAGACCTCTCAGAAGCATATTCTACCCGTGGCCCTACTACCGGCCCAACTGTCGTCTTTCCCATGCATATGACAGTTAAGGCAGTTAGAGACTCCTCCACTACTGTGACACCATATACATTGAAACTGGGCATAAGGGCGATCGCTTGCTTTGTGGTGGATATACTCCCAACGATTGGCTGTAGAAGAATATCCTGCTGCTTTGTCATCCATGTGGCAGGCCCGACAGAGATTGCCCATATCCTTACTATAAGGGTCATTAATGGTTACCACGACTCCGTTTACCTCTCTTCTTATGAGGAAAGGATTGGCGGAGCCATGGGGCTCATGACAATCAAGACAGGAGAGGACAAAACCAATGGATATTCCGATAGGGGCCGAGGCAAAGGGAGAATTCATACTGATGGCATCAGTAGCGGCATTAAGACCATGTTTGTCTCCAGGACCACTTTCTCCACCTTGGCTAATCCAATCTATAGGGCGGAGATTGCGCCCCAGGGTCGTGCTATAGATGGTATTGCTAGAATTATGACAATCAGTACAGAAAGTGGTGTAATCTGGCAGGTTAGAACCATTATAGGTGCTACTTCCTCCTGGTTCATATCCAGAGGAATAGTGTAGGGGAGCCTGATACTTTCCTGAAGAAAAATCAGACATTTTTTCACCTGTCCCATCTCCCCAAAGGGTGCCATGGTCTGTCGGCCGGGAGACAGCGGTTGCGGCTGCCGGATTAGTGGGGTTAGCCTTAATCCGTTTGGCTAAGTGAGGATTGTGGCAGGCCACACAAGGATTTGACTGATCCTTAAAGAAAGAAGAGAAGTTAGTCCTGGCAAAGTTCCAGATATCATAGAGATTGTGATAAGAAGTCTGGTTAAAGGCCTCCAAGATGGTAGCTGGCCCCTGAGTGGTGTAGCCTCCAAAGGTCTGCGCATAATCATTGTTAATTATACCATTGGCCTGGAGAGACGGAGAACCGTGGCAAGAGAAACAGAAGTTGTCATTCTGGGTATAGGGGCCAGTAGTAGCAGATGTGTTGAAGAAATTTTTAAAAAGGTCAAAAGGAAAGGGACCGCTATTTGAGGAGCCATTGATTACTCCGTGCTGTTCATGACAATGGCCGCAGTTTCCCTGGGTATAAGTATCTGTCCGTTGGGTCCGTTTGACGCCTGAAGAGGCGTTTCCATGGGCAGAGTTGAGATAATCTCCAGCAAATGCCAAGGCCACCAAACCGAAGATGGCTACCCCAGCCAGGAGAAAAACTCCCCACCTCAAAGGCTTAGTCTTTTGCCGTGTGGCAGGCATTGCATCCATTGATAGAAGTCCCTCCTGGCCAACCCTGATAATTCCAACGCAGGATTTTTTTGTAGGGAGTACCGTGGGCTCGATGACAAGAAATACAGGTGACGATCGTATCCTTGTTGAAGTTGACGGTAGATTTAACGGTGGAGACATCTTCACTAGCTACTGGAGCAATCACAGAATAGGTTCCCACTCCTGAGCCATAATTGCCCGGATAGTTTCGATACTCTGAGTTCAGAGAGGTGTTCCCAAGATCATAATCTGTAGGGTGTCTGAGCCAGGGAGATCCCCAGGTGCCATTACTGATATTAGTGCCGGCGTGAAAGTCTCCATGGCACTGACCGCATAGGGCGCTAATAGTAGTAGAGTCAACATCAGTCTCGGCGGTTCGATCTCTCCCCTTATATTGGTTGTGGGCGACCGCGGTGGGCTGATATTCCCAATCAGAGTCCTCATAGCCCACAATGCCTTTTAGGAAACGATAACTTTTACCTACAGTAGTTCCATCAATAGTGGAGTCATCGGTATGATGGGCCCCCAGAAGGCTCTCTACATCACTGGCTACCGTCCGGTCACCATGACAACCATACTGGCCGGCACAGCTAAGTTGCTGGCCAAGGTCAGTTCCCCCTGGAGGAGTAGTCCCTAGGGTAGCATCTACTCCGGCTACGCCAGCAACGTTGTGCCCGCAGGCATCATCAATACTAACCCAGTAGAAATTACCTCCGGCCAAGGTATTGGTATTAGCTTCAGTCCCTGTATTTCCGTAGGTAGGGGCGCTGGTAGAAAGTACATAGGGTGTTTTATTGGCTCCGTTGTTAAGGCCAGTATGGCACCCAAGGCAGTCGTTGGTTAAGAGAGCCTTATAAGGGCCAGAACTACCCCACTGGCTGAGGGCCGTACCTCCTTGGGAATAGTGCATGGTGTGACAGTTAGAACATATACCCGAAACTCGGGCAAAGGCTAAGGAAAATGGAAAAAACATCAGACCCAAAAGGGCTATGGCTATAAAAAACGTCCTAGCCTTACTCAAAATTAGTGTCCCCAGATGTCTATACGACCGTTTCCTTCATCCAAAACCAATAAGTCATTACCCACAAAGAGTAGTTGCCACGGATAACTTAAATGCCCCGGCGTTGCTCCTTCTTCGAGAAAGGAGTAGCGAAAACGACCCTTTTTGTCAAAAACAAAAACCTTCTTTAAGTAACGATCTAAGATGTAAAAATTCATCTCTTTATCGATTTCAATGGCCACAGGAAGAGAAAACTTCTTCTCAGGGGTAATAATTCTTTCTTCTCCTGTTTTCAGGTTGAGGCCATAAATCCGGCCACTGATATTTTCAAGCCCCCAGAGCCAATCCCCTTTGATCTTAATATCGAAAAAACCCTTGAAATCTTTATTTTTGGGCCTTACAGAGCGAATAATCTTCAAGGTGTCTCCGAGCAAGAGGGCTTGACCTGTAGCTCGATCAAGGACGACCAGATTCTTTTTCCAGACTAAAAGTCTATCGACCAAGACTGTTTGTCCTTGGTAAGAAAGCTGGTGTCTTTTAAGACGTTGGGCCTTAAGATCGATAAAGGTAAGGCTATTAAGTGGTCTTTCCACCACCCAGAGGCTCCCCCCTTTGTCTCTTACCATGGCCAACGGTCCCTTAAGCTGACCGGCGGCGTCAAACTCCTTGAGGGGGTTCCAGCTACGATCATAAGAGACCAAACGATTATTTCCAGTATCTGTAACGTAAAGACGCCCTGAAGATTGATCAAAGTAAAGGGCCAGGGGATAGTGAAGGGATACTCCATTACTGTCTTTCTCTAAAGAGGCTTTTAGTTTAAAGGAAACAGCCCCTACCTGATCTCCCCAAACAGTTAAAATGCTTACGAAGAGACCAATGACTAATAGTTTTTGTGGCATTCTAGACATAGGGTCGCCTCTCCACTCAATCTTAAATTGTATTTAAAGTTGGTTCCCATCGGATCATGGCAGGTAACACAAGTAACAGGCTGTCCGTTACGGGGATCAATGACCTTTTCTCCCACAGGATGGGTAAACTCACCTTGGGTCTCATGACACTGGATGCAGGCGGCATTGCCATCGCCATTTAGCATGGCGGGATGGTTTGAGCCGTGGCCCACATGACAATCAAGGCACTTACCCCACTGCGGGTGGACATAGAGGCTTTTTTCCTTTTGTTTAGATGTTTCTGGATGACACTCCTGACAGAGTCTTCCCGGAGTATCCCTCAGAAGGGCCTTGGCGTCGGAGACATGAGGACTGTGACAGACCAAGCAGGGGTTATCCTTGATGCCCCCCAGGAGATGATTATGGGTGTACTCAAAGCTTTTCTTTCGGTCTTTATGGCAGGAGAAGCAGAGTTCAGCCCCCTTTGGTCCCTGTTGGTGGCAGACTTGGCAGTCATTTTCTTCATAAGGTGGGTGTCCTTTTTCTCGGATGAGATTTTTGCGGTCACTACCATGGGGATTGTGACATGAAAGACAATCCATCTTCTTAAAGCTCCTACCTTGATGGCTTTGGGACAGACGAGAGCTTTCTTTATGGCAGGAGAGACAAAGGTCAGCCCCTGTCTTTTTTAAGAGACGACGATCGGAAGAGGCGTGTGCCTCATGACAAGATAAACACTTTCCCTGGGCAAATGGTTGGTGGGAGATTTTAAATTTCTGACGCAGATCTTTGTGGCAGTTTAGGCAGACCGTCTTAGCCTCTTTGTTAAGAAGGCCTTTTTGAGCCGAGGCATGGGCCTCATGGCAACGAAGACAAGAGCCCTTGGCGACGGGGGGATGGACGATCTCGGAGGTGGCCAAGGTCTTTTTGAGCTCTGCATGACATGAAAAACAAAGCCCTGGAGCAGGTTCCTTTAGAAGACCTTTATAACGGGAGACATGGGGTAGATGACATTGGTCACATTTTCCAGCAGCCACGGGCCTATGGGGGCGCCCTTTAAGAAAAGGCTTTTGGGAATGACATTTGAAACAGACCTCCTGGGCATTTAGCCCAGAATATGGAAATAGAATGATTATCAGGCTTAATATCCACCAGCGAATCATCGGCCACCTCCATGACACGGAGCACATTGTCCCTTCTCAAAAGGGGAATGCTCTACAGGCCAGAGCATCCGTTCATCTGGGGCTCCATGGGGATTGTGACAAGATGTACAAGATTCTGGTGAGGGAGAGATGTCATTGTGGGCCGTAATTAGTTCCTGGTCTATCTGATGGCAGTTAAGACAGATTGTCCCCGAAGGGGCCTTGAGTAAGGCCTTTCGTGGACCGGCGTGACTTTGATGACAGATAAGGCACCCCTGATCTTCTTCTGCCGGGGGATGAGCCACTCCCTGCTGCCAAAAACTGGATATGTCTTGGTGGCAGGCTAGACAAAGATCTTTGAGATCCTCCCGGAGATACCAGGGCCGTTTCCCCCCATGAGGGCGATGACATTGCTGGCAGTTTCCCTTTTCTGCCGGAGGGTGGACTACGGCCTCTCGTCGGACTGAGCGACCAACTTGGCTATGGCATTCATAGCAGATGGTATCTAGAGGCTTTTTGATTTGAAAAGCGTATTCAGCAGCGTGGGCATCATGACAGGTGAGGCACTCTTTTCGGCCAAAGGGGGCATGCATCTTTTGACCTTTGAGCTCTTGGATCTGTTTTTCGTGGCATGAAAGGCATTGCTTGTTGGCATCTTCTGGTAAAAGATGCCGCTTTTGGGCGTAGTGGGGATTGTGACAGTTCGAACAGCGCCCACTGCCAAAAGGGGTGTGAAGACTAAAAAAATTTTCTTCTTTGGCTGTTTTTTGGTGGCAGGAAAAGCATAACTCCTTTTCCTTACCTACCAAAAGCTTTGGCTCTGCAGCCTCGTGAGGAAGATGGCAATTGAGGCATCTGCCCTGAGAAGTGGGGGGATGGGCCACAGGGCCGGTCTTGATCCTTTGATGGCAGGAGAGACAGAGGCTTCCCTCTTCCTTGGCCAAAAGGGGTTTTTCTTGGGAGACATGGCCAAGATGGCAGGCCAGGCAGTCACCATCTTCAGCCGGTTGGTGTTTGCTGCGGACAGGGGCTGAAGGTTTCTTAGCTTTTTGGGTGGTAGTGGAATGGCACTGGGTACACAGG
>NZ_JBPMLP010000006.1:0-17015 GCF_054026695.1 Thermosulfuriphilus sp. | reverse complement strand
CTGCGGGAGATCTACCACTCCCTTCACATCCCCTCTGAGGAAAGAAAAAAAGTCCGGTAGATCGTCCGGGAACTCACCACCCATGGGCGTCTGATTCACCTAAATGGCAAACGCTATGGGCTTCCTGAGAAGATGCGCCTAGTCAGCGGGCGCCTTTTCGTCCACCGAGATGGCTTTGGTTTTGTGGAGACTGGTGAACCAGGCCAACCGGATGTTTTCATACCCCCGGGCAAACTCAAAGGAGCCGTAGACGGCGATAGGGTTGTCGTCCGGATAGAACGTGGCGGCCGTCGCCCTGAGGGATCCATCATCCGGATTCTAGAGCGGGGAAGAAAAAAAATCATCGGTTATTTTCACCGAGGCCGACACGTCTCCACAGTCATTCCCGAAGAGGAAAATCTTTTCTTTGAGGTCTTTATCCCCAAAGGGTTGGGCAAAGGGGCCCGCACAGGTCAGATCGTTGTGGCCGAACTGCTGGATTTCCGTCCAGAGAGACGGAATCCTGAGGGACGGATAATAGAGATCCTTGGAGATCCGGAGGATCTCTCTGTTCAGACAAAGATCGTTATCCACAAATACGATCTGCCCCATGATCTCCCAGAAGAGGCCGCTGAAGAGCTTGACCGCTTACCTGAAGAGGTCCGAGAGGAAGACAAAGCCGGCCGGGAAGACCTCACCCAGATCCCCCTAGTAACCATAGACGGGGAGACGGCTCGAGATTTTGATGATGCTGTTTATGTGGAAAAACGGCGCCAAGGCTGGCGTCTCTATGTGGCTATTGCTGACGTCAGCCACTATGTCCCCCTTGGCTCGGCCCTTGATGAGGAGGCCTATCGCCGGGGCACCAGCGTCTATTTTCCCAATGCTGTAGTGCCCATGTTTCCGGAAAAACTCTCCAACAATCTCTGTTCTCTGAATCCCGAGGTAGACCGCTTGGCCTTGGCGGTTGTCATCGACTTTGACCGGGAGGCCCGGGTCAAGAGGACTCGATTCACCAAGGCGGTTATCAGGAGCCACCATCGTTTTACCTACACCGAAGTAAAGCAAATTCTTGTCGACAAAGATCGGACCATCCGCCGGGAACACAAGGCCTTTCTCAGCCCCCTTAAATGGATGGCCGAACTGGCCATGAAGCTCAAGGCCCAACGAGAGGCCCGGGGAAGCATTGATTTTGATCTCCCTGAGCCCCAGATCGTCCTGAGCATGAAGGGAGAGCTGGAGGACATCGTCCGCCGGGAGCGGAATCTGGCTCACATGATTATCGAGGAGTTTATGATTGCCGCCAATGAGGCCGTAGCCCGGCATCTAACCGAGCTCGAATATCCCATTCTCTATCGGATCCATGAGGCTCCGGACACCGATCGCGTTAAGGAGTTCGCCGAGTTTGCGGCCACCCTGGGCCTTGATCTTAAGATCCCCAAAAGGCTTTCTCCGGCTTGGTTCCAGAAGGTTTTAAAAGAGGTAGAGGGAAAGCCCTATGCCTACATCGTCAATACTATCCTCCTTCGAACGATGAAACAGGCCAGTTACGATCCATACAACCTGGGCCACTTCGGGCTGGCCTCGGACTGTTACTGTCATTTCACCTCTCCCATCAGACGCTTTCCGGACCTGGTCGTCCACCGGGCCCTAAAGGCCCATCTTGAGGGCAAAAGCCCCCCCTATCGGCTAGAGACCCTCAAAGAAATGGGCAAACACCTCTCGCAAAGGGAACGAGTGGCTATGGAAGCCGAAAGAGAGATGATCGACCGGGTAAGGGTCCGGCTTATGGCCGACCGCCTGGGAGAGGAATACGAAGGGGTCATTTCCGGAGTGGCGGCCTTTGGCTTTTTCGTCGAGCTGTTTGAGGTCTTTGTCTCTGGAGTGGTTCGTCTGGTGGACATCCCAGACGACTATTACGTTCTGGATGAAAAACGCCATCGTCTGGTGGGCACCCGAACCGGACGAATCTTTCAGATTGGCGACGTGGTCCGTGTCCGAGTTAAGGGTGTAGATGTTGCCCGTCGTCATATAAATTTCGAACTAGTCACCTCCAAAAAGGCCACCCCCCGAGACAAAGAGCAACCTCAAAAGTCAAAAAGGAAAAAGAAGAAATAGATCCATGGAAAGGTTACTTTTTCTTGCCCGGGAGGCCTTTTCTGAACGTCTGGGTCCTTTAGGAATAATCATCTTCCTGGCTGCGGCCTCTTACTTTTTGACCAAAAGGGTCCTTATTCGTTTAGTCCATCGCTTCTCCGAACGCTCCCGCAACCAGATAGACGATCTCCTCAGCCGCCACCGGGTCTTTGATGTCTTGGCCTACATTATTCCTCTGGTGGTCATCCACTACGCTGCCCCCCTTCTACCATCTGGAGAGGCCCTCTTAAAGAGGCTAGTCTCCGTCTTCCTGGCCGTGGTCCTGGCCCTTTTGGCTGACCGCCTCCTTTCTGTAGGTTTAGAGATCTATGACCGCTATCCCATCTCCAAGAAAAGACCTCTCAAAGGCTATGTCCAGGTGGCCAAGCTCCTCATCTATGCGGCGGCTATTATCGTCGCCATCTGCCAGCTTCTTGAAAAATCCCCCTGGGGACTACTGAGTGGTTTGGGAGCCTTGAGTGCGGTCCTCCTTCTGGTCTTCCGACACACCCTTCTTTCTTTTGTGGCCAGTTTTCAGGTCATCTCTCAGGATCTCTTCCGTTTGGGAGACTGGATCGAGATGCCCCAACATGGGGCCGACGGAGAGGTCATCGATATGAGTCTTCACACAGTTAAAATCCAGAATTGGGACAAGACCATCGTTTGTATTCCCACCTATCGGTTCCTGGAGGAGTCTTTCAAAAACTGGCGGGGCATGGAACTTGCCGGAGGAAGACGGATAAAACGGGCCATACTGGTGGATCAAGAGACCATCTGCTTCTGCGACCAGGAGATGCTCGACCGCTTTCAGAGGATTCACCTCATTAAGGACTACGTGGAAAAAAAGCGCCGGGAAATAGAAGAGTTCAATCACCGCCACCAAATAGACACCTCTGCTTCCCCTTTAAACGGTAGGAAGATGACCAACTTGGGTACCTTTCGGATCTATATCGAGGAATACCTTCGCCAACACCCTCAGATTCGAAAGGACATGACCCTTATGGTTCGCCAACTAGCACCCACCCCTCAGGGACTTCCCTTAGAGATCTACTGTTTTGTGGCCGATACCCGCTGGGTCCACTATGAAAAGATTCAGGCCGACATCTTCGACCACATCCTCTCCGCCGCTTCGGAATTTGGCCTTTCCGTCTTTCAAATACCAACTGGACGAGACCTTAAAGACTTCCTTCGAGAAGGGCTCCCCGAAGAAGGTCAAAAAAGAGAAAGCTGAGGGGATGAGGACTTGGTAGTCTGGAGTTTTGTCTCTGGCTCCCGATCTTCAAAGATACGGACAACTCCGTAGAGACCATCGTAGCCTGGTTGCACACTGATTCGCCCTTCCCTTACCCGCCTAATACCCTCAAGGATCCGCTCCGGGACAAAAGAGGCCAAGGTCTCATAGGAGTGGCGTAGGAGGATGTCAAATTCACTGCCTCCTAGAGAAATCAGTTGCTTGTAGATTTTGGCCACCTTGCCGGCTGTAGGCCGTAGCCCTTCGGCCTCCGCAATGATCTCCAGCAGAGGAACCAGATGGATGGAGGCCGGGGCCCCCTGGGGACGGAAACCCTCTGGACGATCGGCCAGCTCTTCCACCCGATGCATGACCCCAATGGTCAGAGGTTGGCCGCAGACCGGACACAGGCCTTTATGGGCCCTGGTCTCCTTAGGAGAAAGAACTATCCCACAGGCCCGGTGACCATCATAATGGTATTTACCCTCTTCAGGATAGAACTCCACGGTAAAAAGGAGCTCCTTTTGTCTGATGGCTCGAGCAATAGTTTCGTAAGAGGGCTGACCCTCGATGGCGTTAGCCTCCCGGCCGATCTTGGCTGGAGAGTGGGCATCGGAGTTAGAGATCAAGGTAATGCGGTCCAGAGCTGAAAGCCGCCAGTTCATCTCAGGGTCAGAGGAAAGACCGGTCTCTATAGCGTATATAAAATCGACTTCTTCCTCAAAGGCCTCCTCCAGGGAATTAAAGCCACTGGCGGCTCCAAAGACCGAAAACCACGGGGTCCAGGCATGAGCGGGGATAACTAGACACTGGGGGTTTATCTCTCGAATAAGCCGGGCCAGATCCTTGACCGGAAAGCCAAAGATGGGACGACCATCGGCATAGAGGTTTCCTCGGCGGGAAAGGGCCCGATTTATCTCCTTAACCGTGGTCAAATCCGGAGCCAACACCAAAGTATGAATTCGATATGTACGACCACCTTGAGAGAAGATATTGGAAATCTCGGCCGAGAGGAGAAAGCGGGTCCCTTGGCCGTTGCGACAGACAAAAAGACCGTCTCCTAAGGGAACAAGCTCCCTTTCCAGTTCCTCAAGATAGCCAGGGTGGGTAAAATCACCGGTGCCCAAAACGGTCAAGCCCTTGTCTTTGGCCACCTGATCCAGGACGGTCACCGTCATCTGGCGGCTGGTAGCCCGACTGTAACGGGAGTGAATATGGAGATCGGCCAGAAAAAAATCCTTCCGGACCAGTTCCTGCCAATCAGTTCTCATCATCGGCCAAAGAACTCCCTGATGGCCTCAACCAGGGCAACGATAGTGTAGGCCTGGGGTTCTATGTCCACGGAAAGGCCCAAGTCCCGGGCTGTTTGACTGGTGATGGGGCCAATAGAGGCTATCTTAACCCCGGATAGAAGCCTTCGGGCCTCCTCGGGACCTCCGATCATCTCCACGAAGTTGCGCACCGTGGAAGAGCTGGTAAAGGTAACCACATCCAGCCCTTCTTCAAGAATCCGATGGAGTCTTTCTCGACCCCCCTCAGGGCGGATGGTCTTGTAAGCCGGAGCAACCACCACCTCCGCCCCTTGTTCTCGTAGTTTTTCGGGCAGGATTTCCCGGGCTTCAAGAGCACGAGGAATAAGAATTCGGGCCCCAGAAAGGCTCTCTTGCCCCAGAGCCTCTATCAGGCCTTCGGCTCGATACTGCCGGGGGACAAGATCGGCAAAGAGCCCATAGGCCCGAAGGCCCTCGGCGGTCTTCTCGCCAATGGCAGCAATGCGGACTCCTTTGAGGACCCGGACATCATGGCCCAGGGCAAAAAGCCGATCAAAGAAGAAACGCACCCCGTTGACGCTGGTAAAGATGATCCAGGAAAAGGTTTCTATTTCCGAGATGGCCTGGTCCAAGGGACGAAAGTCATCTGGAGCCACGGTTTTGATAGTCGGAAACTCTACGGGCTCGGCTCCTAGATCGTAGAGTTTGGCAGACAGATCACTGGCCTGCTCCCTGGTCCGGGTAACGAGAACTCGGAGGCCAAAGAGGGGACGACCTTCAAACCAAGCCAACTTCTGCCGTAAAAAGACCACCTCTCCGACGACGATGATGGCCGGGGCCTTGAGGCCGGCCCGGCGAACTTCTTCGGCGATGTTCTCGAGACTACCAACCACTGTCTTCTGTCGCGGCAACGTTCCCCAACGGATAACGGCCACCGGAGTCTGAGGAGACTTACCTGCAGCAATAAGACTTCGGGCAATATGAGGAAGGTTTTTAACACCCATAAAGAAGACCAGAGTCCCCACCCTGGCCAAGGCATCCCAGTCAATGGCGGAGCTTTCTTTGGTCGGATCCTCGTGACCGGTGACAAAGGCCACCGCAGAGGTGTGCTCCCGATGAGTAAGGGGAATCCCGGCATAGGCCGGAACCGCCACAGCTGAAGTTACCCCAGGAATGACCTCAAAGGGGATACCAGCGGCCACGACTTCCTCGGCCTCCTCTCCCCCTCGGCCGAAGACAAACGGATCCCCTCCTTTAAGCCGGCAAACAACCTTACCCTCTAGGGCCTTTTTTACCAGAAGACGGTTGATTTCTTCTTGAGAGAGGGTGTGATCACCACCCTTTTTGCCTACATATATGATCTCTGCCTCTGGCCGGGCATAGGCCAGAAAGACCTCATTGGCCAGATAATCGTAGATGATACAATCAGCGGCTTCTATGGCCTCTTTAGCTTTGACGGTGATGAGACCCGGGTCTCCCGGGCCTGCCCCTACAAGATAGACTTTACCTCTGGCCATTATCCCTCCAGCGAACCATAGACTTCCTCCAGTATATCCCGACCGCCGGCGGCCAGGATTTCCTCGGCTAGGCTTTCTCCTAGGCCCCGGGCCTCCTGGGCGGGGCTTGAAGCCCTTTTTCTGATAATTCTTTTACCTGCCGGATCGGCTACTAAGGCGTCCATAAAGAGCTCATTGCCTCTAAGGATGGCATGGGCAGCCAGTGGTACCTGACAGCCCCCCTCCAGCCGGGCCAGAAAGGCCCTTTCGGCCTCGGTACAGAGGGCTGTTTCGGGATGATGAAGGAAAGAAAGAAGTTCTTTAAGCCCTGTGTCTTCTGTTCGGACTTCTATCCCCAAAGCCCCTTGACCAATAGCCGGAATCAAAACTTCCGGAGAGATGAACTCTGTTGCCCGGTGGACAAGGCCCAGCCGGCTGAGACCAGCGGCTGCCAAGACAATAGCCTCATACTGACCCTCATCGAGTTTGCGCAGACGGGTGTCGACATTTCCCCGCAGGGGTTCAATGATAAGATCCGGCCTTAAGGCCCGAAGCTGGGCCTGACGACGCAGGCTACTAGTACCCACCCGAGCCCCCCGAGGCAGATCGACTAGAGACCTTCCAGAACGAGAGATGAGGACATCCCGAGGATCCTCCCGGCAAGGGATTATCGCTATCTCTAGGCCCTCCGGAAGCTCTGTAGGGACGTCCTTCAGGCTGTGGACGGCCAGATCCACCCGCATCGAAAGAAGGGCTTCTTCGATCTCTTTGACAAAAAGACCTTTGCCTCCAACCTTGGCCAAGGGGACATCGAGGATCTTGTCTCCCCTAGTCTTGATGATCTCAAGCTCTATAGAGAGCTCCGGATACCGGGCCTTTATAGCCTCCCGAACCCAATCGGTCTGGGCGAGGGCCAGCTTACTGCCTCGGGTGCCAATAACGATCCTCTTCAATGACATGTGGAGCAGCTCCCCCCAGAACACCCTGAACAGCCGCCTCCGGAGCTGGAAACAAAGCGACTGCCGCTCTTAAAGGCAAAGGCCGAAAGACACTTTCTGACCTCTTCGCTCTGACATCTTGGGCAACGAATCTTGGTCGAGGACCCCAGGACCAATTCTTCAAAGATCTCGTGACACTTCAGGCATTCAAATTCATAGATCGGCATGAACCAATCACCCCTCTTGACGTTTTTAAAGACCTAGAGTTCTTCCTGAAACTCCAAGACTAAATTTAACCAAAAAACTCTAAGGGCAATACCACCTGTTGAAGCAGACGTCAAAATTTTATAAGGAGGATCTCTTTGGAGTTGATAAAAATTGACTGGTTAATCCCTCTCTGGCTCTTTTTGGGGGCCTTTGTTCATGGTCTGGCCGGATTTGGCTTTGCCCTGGTGGCAGTTCCTCTTTTGGCCTTTGCCTATCCTCTGAAGGCCGTTGTTCCCTTAGTAGCCATAAACGGACTGATTATAAACCTGTTGCTCTTCTACACCCTGAGAGGTCACTTTCGTCTGAAAATGATCAGCCCCCTTCTTTGGGGAGCCCTACCAGGGATTTTTATCGGAGTGAGGGCCCTTAAACAGGTGCCCGAGAATCCCCTGCGAGCCCTTTTGGCCCTGATTTTAACGGCCTACGGTCTCTTTGGTCTTTTTTCACCCCAATTAAGGCTTTGTCTCAGGCCCAGCTGGGGCTATCTCTTTGGACTTATGGCCGGCGCCCTAGGAGCTGCCCTTAACACCCCAGGCCCCCCTGTGGTCATTTACATAAGCCTTTTGGCCCTGACCAAGGAAGAGATCAAGGTGGCCCTCCAGGGTTTTTTTTCTATCTTGGCCGTGGTGATTGTCGGGCTTTATTTGGCCGGGGGCCTGATTACGCCTTTTGTCATCAAGTGGTTTTTATTTTCCCTTCCGGGGGTCCTTCTAGGGCTTTTCGGGGGCCACCGACTCTATGGACACCTGAGCGAAACCGGTTACCGACGCCTGATCTATTTTCTGCTGATCGCCTTGGGACTCCTTGTTCTCGCTAAAAGGTGATTGACATCACCTTTTAGCGGAACAAAATTCTATAATTGGAGTGGGAGAGCGGGGCGAGAGAGGCCACCTATGAACACCCGACAGATCCTTGAAGGCCTTCTTGAAGGCCACCAGGATCCGGCCTTCAAGGTCCGCTACTGGGACGGAGCCGAGTCATCGTTTGGCCAGGGAAAACCGACCTTTACTATTTATTTTAAGACCCCCCAGGCGCTAGAAGAGCTCTTGGTCAACCCCTCTATAGGTTTTGGAGAGGGCTATATGAGAGGGGAGATCGATATTGAGGGAGACCTGGGGGCTGTGGTGGCCCTGGCCTACAGGAAAGACCTCTTCCATAAGCTCTCATTTAAGGACAAGGGGCGTCTTCTCTGGCTCAACTTCTGTCGCAAAAAGGGACTGAAGGAGACTAGAAAAGAAATCCAGATCCATTACGATCGAGGCAATGATTTCTATCGCCTCTGGCTGGAGAAGGACTGGAATTACTCTTGTGCTTATTTTCGAAGTTCTGAAGACGATCTAGAAACGGCCCAGAGGAATAAGCTTCATCTCATCTTCCGGAAGCTGCGCCTGGAAGAAGGTAAACATCTTCTTGATATCGGCTGCGGTTGGGGAAGCCTTCTTCTTGAGGCCGCAAGACTCTTCCCCCACCTCCGGGGGCTGGGAATAACCCTGGCCGAAGAACAGCTTAAGCTGGCTCGTCAGCGGGCTCAGCAAGAAGGTGTCTCTGATCGGATTCGTTTCGAGCTTTGGGACTATAGAGAACTTCCTCAATGTTGTCCGGAAACTTTTGACCGGATTGTCTCTGTGGGAATGTTCGAACATGTGGGCAAGGAGTACATCTCCAGCTTTTTTGAGATCGTTGATCAATTTTTAAGACCAAAAGGGCTTTTTCTCCTTCATACCATTGGCAAACTTCGGGAAGAAGAAACCGATCCCTGGATCCGAAAATACATTTTCCCGGGAGGATATCTACCGGCCCTAGGAGAAATAGTCCAGGCCGGAGAGAAGACCTCGCTGGAATTTATTGATCTTGAAGACCTAAGACCCCATTATTATTTGACCCTCTCCCATTGGGCCAAGAGGTTTGAGGCCCATCGGGAGATGATCATCAAGATGTTCGACTTGAACTTCTACCGCATGTGGCGCCTTTATCTTCATGGCTCAAAGGTCTCCTTCAAGGATGGCAATCTTCATGTTTTTCAACTCCTCTACTACAAGGGTTGCCGTTTTGACCTCCCCCTCAACAGACAGTGGCTCCTTTAAGGCTACCATTGGCTGCCTATTGACAGCTGTGGTATGTTACTTGTTTTTAGGAGGTTGAATCATGTCCGAAGAAAGGACAATTTGTGCGGTTTGTGCTTGGCGGGAGACCTGTAAAAAGAAGTTCTCCTTTGACTCCCGAGGCCCCATAAAGTGCCCGGATTTTGTCCGCGATGTGACCATCAAGGTGGAGGAAGAAGGTGATCAGGAAAGAGATCGAGCGGAGGTTGAGAAATCTTTTGGAGAAGGCCGTCCATGAAGGGTTGATACGTTCAACGGAGATCCCCCGGTTCACTGTAGAGCCCCCGAGGCAGAAGAATTTCGGCGACTATGCGACTAATATTGCCCTAGTGCTGGCCGGAAGGGAGAAAAAGTCGCCCCGGGAGGTGGCTGCCTGGTTTGCTGAGAGATTGCGTCCCGATCCGCTCTTTGCCCGGATAGAGGTAGCTGGACCAGGATTCATCAATTTTTTTATCTCTTCAGGCTACTGGCAGAAAACTGTAGCCCGAATACTTTCCCTGGGGCCAGACTATGGACGAGTCGATCTGGGCAGAGGGCGCCGGGTTCTTCTAGAGTTTGTCAGCGCCAATCCTACCGGCCCTCTTCATGTGGGCCATGGCCGAGGAGCCGCCGTTGGAGACTGCTTGGCCAATATCCTGGAGATGGCTGGCTTCTCCGTAGAACGGGAATACTATATTAACGACGTAGGCAAACAGATGGATACCTTGGGGGCCTCCGTCTATCTGCGCTACCGGGAACTACTGGGAGAGGAAATAGAGTTTCCAGAAGATTTTTACAAGGGAGACTATATTCGGGAGATTGCCCGGGAGATCCTCGAGCAATATGGAGATAAATTTCGCCATCAGAAGCTGGAAGAGGCCCTTCCGTTTTTCAGGAAATATGCCCTTTCGGTCATCCTGGAGGAGATCAGAGGAGATCTAAAAGACTTTGGGGTCCATTATGACCGATGGTTTTCAGAGGCCAGCCTCTATGAGAAAAGCCAAGTTGATAAAACCATCGAGGCTCTTAAGGCCTCAGGCTACATTTACGAAAAAGAAGGGGCTCTCTGGTTTCGATCAAGCGCCTTTGGAGATGAAAAAGACCGCGTGGTAGTCCGGGCCAATGGACAAACCACCTACTTTGCCTCTGATATCGCCTATCACCGCCACAAGCTTGAACGAGGTTATGATTTACTGGTGGACATCTGGGGAGCAGATCACCATGGTTATGTGCCTCGGGTCAAGGCCGCTATCTCGGCCTTAGGATACGATCCAGGAAGGCTGGAGGTCCTTTTGGTCCAGTTTGTCAACTTGATCGAGGAAGGAGAGCTCAAGTCCATGTCCACCAGGCGAGGAGAGTTTGTTCCCTTACGGGAGGTCTTGGAAGAGGTTGGCCGAGATGCGGTAAGGTTCATATTTCTCACCAGACACTGTAACAGTCATCTGGACTTTGATCTTTCTCTGGCCAAAAAGCAGTCTCAGGAAAATCCGGTCTATTATGTGCAATACGCCCATGCCCGGGTGGCCAGTGTCTTTGAAAAAGCTACCGAAAAGGGAGTGGTGTTTCATCCCCTTGAGGAAATAGATCTTTCTTTACTCAAAGAAGAAGAGGAGCTAGAGCTTCTCAAACTTCTTGATGCCTTTCCAGACGTCATTGAGGGGGCGGCCGAAAGTCTCGAGCCCCACCGGTTGACCTTTTATCTTACGGAGGTAGCCACTGTTTTTCATAATTATTATACCAAACATCGTTTTCTATCCGAGGACGAAGAGCTATCCCGGGCCCGATTGGCCTTGGCTCTGGCTACCAAACAGGTCATCGGCCGGGGGCTAGGCCTCCTGGGGGTATCAGCACCGGAGAAGATGTGATGCCTAAGGAGAAACGGATCAAATTTCGAATAGAACTAGGAATTGGGGGCCTGATTCTGACCATCACGGTGACCGTCTGTCTAATGGTCTGGATGTTTATTCTGGGGCTCTGGTTGGGTCAGAATCTGGCTGTCGGCCGGGCCAAAAAGGCCCCTTCACCAGTGGCCGAAAAAACCCTTTCTGCTCAGGCGAAAAGAGGCCTTAAGGAGGAGTTACCAAGATTAGAAGGGCCACCTATAAAGAGAGATTTCAGAGAAAGTCCCCTTTCAGAGAATACCTTTGAGGCTCCATCAGCTCCATTGCCCCAGACCAGCCCCAAGAAAGAAGCCACCAAGCCCTTAGTAGAGACTCAATTCAAAGAATCTTCCAAGGAGAAGGTCTCCCCAGCTAAAAGCTCTCCCCAAAGGCCTCCAAAAGTCGCTAGTAAAAAACAGGTCAGAAAGACCTTTTATAGCCTCCAAGTGGCCTCTTTAAGGAGCGCCCGTGAGGCCCAGCGTTATGCCCGAAGGCTTAGAGCCAGAGGCTATGAGGCATTTGTCCGCAAGGTGAACCTCAAAGAAAAGGGTATTTGGTATCGGGTCCATGTCGGCCGATTTGAGACTATGGCCGAGGCCTCGAGCTTTGCCAAGAAGCTGGCCCAGAAAGAACGTATAAAGAGCTTTGTTGTTCCCATAAAAGAATGATTAGAAAGGCCAAGGTTACGGACATAAGAGATATCCACCGCCTAATTACCCATTTTTCTAAACATGGCTCCGTCCTTCAGCGGCCACTGTCTGAGCTCTACGAATATGTGCGGGATTTTTTTGTCTTTGTCCCCGAGTCTGAGACCATAGTGGCCGGTACTTGTGCCCTCCATGTTACCTGGGAGGATCTTGCCGAGATCAGATCACTCACCGTAGCCGAAGAATATCAGGGTTTAGGGGTGGGAGAAGAGCTCATTAAACACTGTCTGCAGGAGGCTAAAGAGTTAGGTTTAAGCCGGGTCTTTGTCTTGACCAATGTTCCCGATTATTTTGAGAAGCTGGGCTTTTCTCTGATAGACAAGGGGGCCCTTCCCCATAAGGTCTGGGCAGACTGTGTCAAGTGCCTCAAATTTCCCGATTGTGATGAAGTAGCCATGGTTAAGGAGATAGAATGAGGGCTGAAGAATGTTTTGAGATCATCTCTCAAACCTTGAAAGCCAGAGGGGCAGAGGGTTGGGAGGTCTATATTTATCAGGCCCAGGGCCTCAAGATAGAGCTCAAAGAGGGCCGGTTAGATAATTTTCAACCCCAAAGGGCTGAAGGGCTTTCTCTCCGGGTCCTTGATGGACAGAGATTAGGCTTTTCTTTTACCTCTCAAATAACCCTCGATGAGCTTAAGAACACAGCCCTTAAGGCCTTAGAGAACGCTCGGGCCAGCGAAAGGGATTCAGCCCTAGATCTTCCACATCCTGCCCCGATCCCTAAGGCCCCAGAGAGCCGAGATAAAGCCTTTGAGGCCTTGAACCTGGAAGAAAAGTTAGAGCTAGCCTTCTCTGCCCATAAGATGGCCTCAGAGCAGCCCAAGATCAAAAAAATCCAGCAGGTAAAATACCAAGACGGCCTCTATGAGATAAATCTGATCAACTCTTACGGCATCTCTGCTCAAGGGACTTCAAGCTACTTCTCCTTAAGTTGTGTGGCTGTAGCTGAAAAAAATGGGGTATCGGAGATGGGCTGGGATTATCAGGCTAGTTGTTTCTTTTCGGACATATCAGCGGAGAAGATAGGGAAAACCGCAGCCCAACGGGCTATCGAGCGTCTGGGGGCCAGACAACCAGAGAGCGCCTTTCTCCCGGCCCTCTTTCGCCCTTACATCACCGTAGATTTCTTAGAAATTCTTTCTGCTGCCTTCTTGGGAGACAACGTGGTTAAGGGAAAGAGCAGGTTGGCCTCTTTTCGAGGGAAAAATTTCTTTTCTCCCACTATAACCATCATAGATGATGGACTTCTTCCTGGAGGTCTGGCTACCAGGGCCTTTGATGACGAAGGTCAGCCCCGGCAGAAGACCCCATTAGTGGTTAACGGAACCATTGAAAATTTTCTTTTTGATAACTATTGGGCCCGGCGGGCCGGGGAGGCCTCTACCGGCAATGCCTCTCGAGGAAGTTTTAAGTCACCTCCTTCTGTAGCTCCAACCAACCTCTATCTTCGGCCCGGAGATATTGATCCGGAAGAAATCATTAAAAATCTAGCAAAAGGGATTATAATTACCGAAGTTTTAGGAATGCACACTGCAGATCCTATTAGCGGGGATTTTTCCGTTGGGGCTACTGGTCTTTTGGTGGAAAATGGCGCCATCGTCTCTCCCCTTACGGGGTTGGCCATTGCCGGAAATATTTTCGATATATTTAAACGGATCGAGGTTGTCTGTTCGGACCTTTGTTTTTATGGCCCGGTAGGGGCTCCCAGTGTCTTAATAGAAGGCCTTGATATCAGTGGAAGGTAAAAAATGTTAGGAAAACTAGTTGCCAAAATTGTCGGGACTAAAAACGACCGTGAACTCAAAAGGCTTCGACCTTGGGTGGAGAAGATAAATGCCCTTGAGCCGGAGATAAAAAGTCTCTCTGACAAAGAGCTCCAGGCTAAAACTCCAGAGTTTAAAGAACGTATCTCTCGAGGAGAAAGTCTTGAGGCTCTTCTTCCTGAGGCCTTTGCCGTGGTGAGAGAGGCAGCCAGAAGGACCTTGGGCATGAGACACTTTGATGTCCAGCTCATGGGAGGCATTGTCCTTCATGAGGGAAAGATTGCTGAGATGAAGACCGGCGAAGGCAAGACCCTTGTAGCCACCCTTCCAGCTTATCTCAATGCCCTTACGGGACGAGGAGTCCACATCGTTACCGTAAACGATTATCTGGCCAAAAGAGATGCCGAATGGATGGGAGCTATCTATCGCTTCCTCGGGCTATCCGTAGGAGTAATTCTCCATGGCTTAAGCGATACTGAACGGAAGGCGGCCTACGATGCTGATATCACTTACGGTACCAACAACGAGTTCGGCTTTGATTATCTGCGGGACAATATGAAGTATAGTCTTGAAGAGATGGTCCAGAGGGAATTCCACTATGCCATCGTTGATGAGGTAGATTCTATCCTGATAGATGAAGCCAGGACCCCTCTGATTATTTCTGGACCTTCAGAAGAATCTACCGATCTCTATTATGTGGTAGACCGCATAGTCCGCCATCTTCAAAAAGATAGGGACTTCACTATTGAAGAAAAAACCAAAAGCGTAATTCTTACTGAAGAAGGGGTAGCTAAAGCAGAAAAGCTCCTCAAGGTGGACAACCTTTATGATCCCCGCCACGTCAATTTGCTTCATCATGTCATCCAAGCCTTAAGGGCTCACCATCTCTTTAAACGTGACGTGGATTACATTGTTAAGGATGGCAAGGTGGTCATAGTTGATGAATTTACAGGTCGCCTAATGCCGGGCCGGAGGTGGAGCGATGGCCTCCATCAGGCCATAGAGGCCAAAGAAGGTGTCCACATAGAAAGTGAGAATCAGACACTGGCAACCATTACCTTTCAGAATTTCTTCCGGATGTATGACAAACTGGCCGGAATGACTGGAACTGCAGAGACAGAGGCTCAGGAATTTAAAGAAATTTATAATCTTGATGTAGTCGTCATTCCCACCCATAAGCCCATGATCAGAATAGATCATCCTGATGTGGTTTATCGTACTGAGAGGGAGAAGTTTCAGGCCGTTGTTCGGGAAATAGAAGAACTCCATCGCCAGGGAAGGCCGGTTTTGGTAGGAACCATCTCTATTGAAAAAAGTGAAAAACTCTCTCGCCTTCTGAAAAGGGCTCGGATTCCTCATCAGGTATTAAATGCCAAATATCATGAAAAGGAAGCGGCCATCATTGCCCAAGCCGGCCGTTCTGGAGCGGTAACTATCGCCACGAACATGGCTGGACGAGGGGTGGATATCCTCTTAGGGGGCAATCCAGAAGGGCTGGCCAAAGAAGAACTAACTCGTGAAGGAATAAGTTTTGAGGAAATAGACCCGATTGCCTGGCGAGAGGCCCTAGAGATGGCCAAAAGGGGCGAAGATCCGACGACTAAGTTTCCGGAAATCTGGGCTGAGATCCTCTTTGAGAAAGTTAAAATCTGTCAGGAAGATTATGAAAAAGTCAAATCCCTTGGAGGGTTACACATTATAGGAACAGAGCGTCACGAGTCTCGACGAATAGACAATCAGCTTCGAGGAAGGGCTGGTCGGCAAGGAGATCCGGGATCATCTCGATTCTTTCTCTCTTTGGAAGACGATCTTTTACGAATCTTTGGTTCTGACAAGATCCAAGGTCTAATGGGCAAACTGGGCATGACCGAAGGGGAGCCGATAGAACATGGACTTTTATCTAAGGCTATAGAACAGGCCCAAAAGAGAGTTGAGGCCCACAACTTTGATATCCGGAAACATCTTCTGGAATATGACGACGTGATGAACAAACAAAGGGAGGTTATTTATGCCCAGCGTCGTCATGTTTTAGAAACAGAAGATATTCGGGAAGAGATCGAAGATATGATCGAAGATGTGGTCATTTCTATTATAGATACCTTTGTTCCCGAAAAGACCCCTCCCAGCGAGTGGGATTGGAAGGGTCTGGAGAATAAATTTTTGGCCCAGTTTGGATTCAGACCTTCGGTCAATGAAAAAGATGACCTCAGTCGGGAAGAACTAGAAGAAAGACTCATCCAAGAGACCAGAATCTACTACCGGGCCAAGGAAGAAGATATCGAACCAGAGATCATTCGCTATCTTGAGCGCATGATTCTTCTCCAGACGATAGACAACCTCTGGAAAGAACATCTCTTGGCCATGGATCATCTCCGTGAGGGAATTGGCCTACGAGGCTATGGCCAGAGAGACCCTCTTCAGGAGTACAAAAAAGAGGCCTTTGACATGTTTATGGATCTAGTAGAGAGGATAAAGGCCCAGACCTTGGCCATCCTCTTCCGGATCCAAGTCTCCCGTGAATCAGAGATAGAAAAAATAGAAAGAAGACAGAGGCGGCCCCTGAGACTTGTTTATAGTCGCGGGGAAGAGGCTGCCGAGGAGGCCAAAAAGCCTCAGCCGGTCCGGCGAGCCAAAAAGATTGGCCGAAACGATCCTTGCCCCTGCGGAAGCGGCAAAAAATACAAAAAATGTTGTGGACGGGTCTCAGCCCAGGCCAAAGTATAAAACCAAACAATGGATGTACCCAAGGGTTTTCTCTTTTCGGCCACAGCGGCCGGGATAAAAAAAGGTGGCAAATTAGATTTAGCCCTTATTTATTCCCAGGTTCCAGCTAATGCTGCCGCTGTTTTTACTACCAACAAAGTAAAAGCTGCTCCGGTCATCCTGGGAATAGAAAAACTTAACTCTGGTAGGCTTCAGGCCATTTTGATAAACAGTGGAAACGCCAACGCCTGTACAGGGAAAGAGGGGCTTCTAGCAGCAAAGAAGACCACAGAGGCCTTAGCCCAAGCTCTAAAAATAAAAGAAGATCTGATTATTCCCTCCTCAACCGGGGTAATTGGAGAAGTTCTTCCAGCAGAAAAAATAATATCTAAGATACCCTCGTTAGTGGCCCATTTAGCTTCAGAAAACTTCTCCCTGGTAGCAGAGGCCATAATGACTACGGACACATTCCCTAAGATGGTCTCTAAAAAGTTAAAATTAGCCGGCCAAGAGATATCTATTCTTGCCGTGGCTAAAGGTGCTGGAATGATTGCTCCTAAC
>NZ_JBPMLP010000005.1:0-4369 GCF_054026695.1 Thermosulfuriphilus sp. | reverse complement strand
GGGGCCGAGGTCTATCTCCTCGATGAACTGGCCCGAGGAGAAAAGGCGGCGGCCAACAAGCTCCACTTGGCGGTGGTCACCGGCAAAAAAATGAGCCGAGAAGAGGCCCTTAAAGGGGAGGAACGTATTCGTCGTTCGGCCGGCTTGGCCTCTTACCACCCCTTAAAGATCTCTTTTGTAACTCCGGAAGATAAAGAAAAATTGCAACCCAAAGGCTTCCGATTTATTGAAGGATCTTGAAATGAAATAGTCCTTAATTATCCGGCTTTCCTTTTGTAAGGAGGAAGTTATGCTTGATCAGAAAGAAAGAAAACGCCTTGAAAAAGTCCTTGATATCCTCAAAAAGACCTATCCTAAAGCCAAGATTGCCCTTAAGTTTTCTAATCCACTTGAACTTCTGGTGGCTACGGTCCTTTCGGCTCAATGTACTGACGAAAGGGTTAACCAGGTAACCAGAGAGCTTTTTAAAAAATACCCTACTGTGTCGGCTTACGTCGAAGCTCCATTAGAAGAACTAGAGCAAGATATCAAGCCTACTGGTTTTTATCGTAACAAGGCCCGTAATATTAAAGAGGCCGCCCGGATCATCCTTCAGGATTTTGGCGGCCAAGTTCCCCGGACGATGGAAGAAATGCTCCGTCTGCCTGGAGTGGCCCGGAAGACAGCCAATATTGTCTTAGCTAATGCTTATGGAGTGGTGGAGGGGATCCCGGTAGATACCCACGTCCGCAGGGTATCCCAGAGACTGGGGTTCACCAAAGAGAAGGATCCCAATAAAATTGAAAAGGACCTTATGGCCATAATCCCCCGAGAGGATTGGGCCAGAATCCCTTACATCTTTATTGATCACGGACGCAAGGTCTGCAAGGCCCGTAAACCCCGTTGCCAGGACTGTCCGGTAAAGGATCTTTGCCCATCGGCCCGGGAGTTCCTTTAAAGGGGCTTTTTCTGGCGTGATCTTCTCAATAGAAGTACGGCCCCCACTAGGGCTATTACCAGAACTCCCAAGACTACCATTTCAATCATGAAGTAACGGAACTTTTCTGGATCAATGGCCCCGCTGTGGGAGGTCTCAAAGGAGATGAGGAGGAAACGCCTGATAGAGGCAATAATGGCCACCATCAAGAAGGGCTCCACACAAGCCAAGTGATAGCTTTCACTGAAGACTATCTGGACGGTATGCAGGATCTCTAGAAACATAAGGGCCAGAAGAAACCGATCCATCACTTTGAGAATACCGTGGGAGATATCTCCGTGGAAAAAGGCACTTCCTAGGGCCCGGCTGCCATCATAGATGACCTCTGCGGTGGCAATAGCAATACCCACGGCCACACAGATGTAGAGGATCCGTTCTATCTTATGAAAGTATTCCTGGAAGAGAAGATCCCAATCAGGGGGTCTTTTGGGGGGCATTGGTAACTCCTTATTCGGCCTTCAGCCGTTTTGTTAGCAGTAAACTTTCGTTTCTATCAGTGTTCATTGGCTCCTTATTCGGCCTTCAGCCCCAGGAAGCCCGGAAGAATCTCCTTGACCCTGTTCATAGCCCGGGCCCGATGGCTGATCTTATTTTTTATCTCTGGGGATAGCTCCGCCATGGTCTTGCCAAATTCCGGGACAAAGAAGACAGGATCATAACCAAAACCATGCTCTCCTTTAGGAGCTTCGGCAATATATCCTTCACAGATTCCCTCTACAGCAAACCATCGGTAGGAAGGATGGTAGACTACAGCCACGCACCGGAAACGAGCCCGGCGTCTCTCCGGAGGGACACTGGCCAGAGCCTCAAGGAGCTTGGCATTACGATCCTCATCTGTGGCCTCAGGACCGGCGTAGCGAGCCGAATATACCCCTGGCGCCCAACCCAGAGCCTCTACCTCCAGGCCTGAATCGTCGGCTAAGGCCGGAAGGCCTGTAGCTAAAGCCACGGCCTTGGCCTTCTTTAGGGCGTTTTCTAAAAAAGTCCTGCCGTCTTCAACAACCGAAGGGACATCAAAACCATCAAGCCCCTTAACCTCTATAGGGAGGTCTTTAAGTAGGGCCCGAAGTTCTCTGAGCTTACCTTTGTTTCTAGTGGCTAGAATAATTATTTGTTTCATCCCTGAAGGGCCCTTCTCTGATGAGTCAGAAGCTCTTCTATCCCCTTCCAGGCCAAATTCCTCATTGTCTCCAAGGCCTTCCAAGAAAAGGGATTCTTTTCTGCTGAAGCCTGGATCTCTACCAGGCCTCCTGACTCGGTCATTACAAAGTTGGCGTCTACTTCGGCCAGAGCGTCTTCCTCATAGCAAAGATCAAGAAGTATCTCCCCGCCGACTACCCCTACACTTACTGCCGCTAAGGCCTCCCGAATAGGGTCTTCCTCTATGAGGCCCTTGTTAAGGAGGTACTCTACAGCCTCCCTCATGGCCACATAGGCTCCGGTAATCGCCGCTGTCCGGGTGCCACCATCTGCCTGGATAACGTCACAGTCAACCCATAAGGTTCGTTCACCAAGCTTGGCTAAGTCAACAACAGCCCGAAGGGAGCGCCCTATTAAACGCTGGATTTCGTACGTCCGCCCTCTAGGGCGACCGATTTCCCGCTGAGAACGGGTAAGGGTAGAGCGGGGGAGCATGGCGTATTCGGCGGTGATCCAACCACTTCCGGTATCTTTTAGAAAGGCCGGGACCTTATCTTCTACCGAGACCGTGCAGATGACCCTGGTGTTGCCCATCTCAATGAGGACTGATCCCTCGGCATGGGAAATGAATCGGCGCCTTATGGTTACGGGCCTTAATTCATCGGGACGACGACCATCAGGCCTCATGGCCAGTAACTCTGGCCTATGGTTGGGGCGTTGTCAAGATTAAAGGAATCTCTGCCATTTCAGCCAATAAGGTTTTACAGATCCTCCAGAAAACAGGCTATCAGAGAGACGGTGGCCTCTATATCGGCCTTTAAGGCCAGGGTCCATGGAGCGTGGATGTAGCGGACCGGTACTGAGACCGCTGTGGCTCTAACTCCTAAGGCGGCAAGCTGAAGAGCAGCGGCATTGGTACCGCCCTTATTTTTTACTACCAGCTGATAGGGGATTCCGGCTTCTTGGGCCACTTGGGCCAGCTTCTGGCAGAGGGCTCTGTCGGCCAGAAAACGGGCGTCGGCCATTCTGATCTCTGGTCCTCGTCCAAGCCTAGCCGTAATTTTTGATTCTGGAGTCCCCGGGATATCTGTAGCCATGGTTCCCTCAAGGCAAATAGCTAGCTGAGGTCTGATTCGCTCTCCGGCGACCTTGGCCCCTTTAAGACCAATCTCTTCAGAGACGCTGGCCAGAAGATAAAGGTCATAAGTTGTCTGGGGAACCCTCTTCAAGGCTTCAATCATCACGAAAAGCCCCACCCGGTCATCGAGGGCCCGGGCCATAATAGAAAAAGGTGTCTCCTTGAATCCGGAGGCAAAGGTTACCGGATCTCCAACAGAGAGTACCTTCTCGACCTCGGATCCCAGACCGGTGTCGATGAGCATCTCGTCTATCTCCGGTACCTCCCGGGTGGGCTCTCGGAGGTGAGGAGGGGTGGCAACAAAGATTCCAATAACCGGTTTCTCGCCCCAGATGACCACTTGCTGGCCATAGCAAACCCTGGGGTCTATTCCTCCGATAGGAATCACCCGGACAAAACCTCCTTTTTCTATCTTGCGGACCAGAAAACCGACCTCATCAAGATGGGCATCGAGAAGAAGCCGGGGACCAGGCCCCGGGCGATGAAAGATGACATTGCCTAAGGCATCTCTTTCAAATTCGGCCTCAGGGAGAATCTGACTTATGGTCTCTATAACCATCTCGGCCACCGCCTCTTCGGCCCCTGGTACCCCGGGAGCCTTGCATAGGCGTTCAAGAAGAGACCAATCTAAAGCATTTTTGGTCATCTTTGTCCTCCTTGTGGCTCATTGAAGACGTGTTATCTTGGCTGTTATGGATGAGTCTATCCAAAAAAGGCTCTCCTTGGCCAGGAAGATTTATCGCTCTTCGAGAGCCCAACTTGAGGCGATACTGGCCGATGATCTTATCCGTTACCGGCGGGCCATAGAGATTACCAATCGGGCCTTAATCACTACGGGAATTGCCGCCATTTGTGCCACTTGTCCGGATGAAGACGGACAAACCTGTTGTGGAAGAGGACTTGAACGCCACGTCGATCTTTGTATCTTGGTGCTCAATCTTCTCTTAGGGGTTAGCCTGCCTGGGGAAAGGGAGCTAGAGCAGGGATGTTTTTTCGTTGGCCCTAAAGGTTGTAAAATTCTGGCCCGGCCAATTATCTGTCGTAACCATCTTTGCCTGGAGATTAAAGAAAAGGTTCCTCTTCAGGAGATTATCTACTTTCAAAACGCCTGGAGT